>JAOUPZ010000101.1 GCA_029879595.1 Deltaproteobacteria bacterium
GGAATCAACCTATGAGAATTTTATCAACGCCATCCATCCCGGGGACAGGGACATGGTGGTGGCGGCGGTGGGGGGCTGTGTGGAGCGCAAGGAAAAATACGATATCGAACACAGGGTTGTATGGCCCGACGGCTCCATCCGGTGGCTTTCCGAAAAGGGAAATGTTTACCGGGACAAGGACGACCGGCCGATTAAAATGCTGGGAGTCGTGCAGGATGTGACCTCCCGCCGTGAGCTTGACGAGGAGTTGATACTGGCCACCCAGGCCGCCCAGGAAGGGGCACGGGCCAAGTCGGTGTTTCTGGCCAACATGAGCCATGAGATACGCACCCCCATGAATTCGGTGGTGGGGTTCTCTGATGTGCTGCTGGAAACCCGCCTGGATGACAAGCAGAGGGAGTATCTCAACATCGTCAGCAGTTCGGCCAGGTCCTTGCTGAGCCTGCTGAACGACATCCTGGATGTGAGCAAGATGGAGAGCAACAAGGTGGAACTGGAGCACATTCCCTACCACCTGCCCCGGGCCATGAAGGAAGCGCTTCAGCTGCTGAACATCAAGGCCCAGGAAAAATCGCTGTCACTGGAGCTGGATATCCACCGGGAACTGTATCACTGCTTTATCGGGGACCCGGCCCGGCTGCGGCAGATTCTGCTGAACCTTGTGGGAAACGCCATCAAGTTCACTGAAAAAGGCTCGGTGAAAGTTTCGGTGCAGCCCGAGGGCGGGGACATGCTGCGGTTCACCGTTATGGATTCCGGGATCGGCATGACGCCCCAGCAGTTGGAAGGCATATTCCAGCCCTTCGCCCAGGCAGAGGAATCTACCACCCGCCGCTTTGGAGGAACGGGGCTGGGCACGACCATCAGCAAGCAGCTGGTGGAGCTTATGGGGGGGCGGATTTGGGTGGAAAGCGAACTGGGGAAAGGATCCAGTTTCATATTTACCATCAGGGCGCCTTTTCCGGACTGCGCTGAGCATTGCCCCTCCTCCTGTATGGCCCATGGAGAAACGGGGGACATAATACGTCCGGAGTCAAAACGCCGGTTCAGGATCTTGCTGGCCGAGGATATCGAGGAAAACATCGCTCTGGCCAGAATAAGACTGGAGGAGCAGGGGCATGAACTGACCGTTGTCAGAAATGGCCTTGACGCGCTGGAAGAATTCTCGCCGGACAGGTTCGATGTGATCCTGATGGACGTTCAGATGCCCATTATGGACGGTCTTCAGGCCACCCGGAAGATCCGGGAGCGGGAGAAGGGCACCAGGGCTCCCATTATCGCCATGACGGCCAGTGTGCTGCGTGAGGACAAGGAACTGTGCCTTGATGCGGGGATGGATGCGGTGGAAAGCAAGCCGGTGGTATTCTCCTCCCTTTTCAGGACCATGGAGGAGCTTGTTCCGGCGGGCCGGGGCCGTTCTGTTGAATCCACCGTCGTCAAGCTCGAAAAGTTCCGGCCTTTCGATATGCCACAGATCAACGGCGTGAATACCGAAAGAGGGTTGAGAGCCTGGCATGACCCAAGGGTATATCTGGTATCGCTGAAGAGCTTTGCCATTGATTACGCAGACTTCAGGGAAAGACTTGCCGCGCTGCTGGAAACCGGCGACTACCAGGGAGCCGGCTCTCTTTTGCATGCCCTGAAAGGGCTGGCCGGAAATCTGTCCATTGAGCAGATAGGGAAAATATCCGGCGACATGGAGTCCCATTTGAAAAACGGGGATATCCAGGCCTTTGAATCCCTTCAGGAGCATCTGTTTCAGAATCTGGCAGAGGTGCTAGAGGCCATCGGCAGGGTCCCTGAAATGGAGCAGCAACAGGGCGAACCCCACCGGGAATTTAATCCGGAAACAGTGAAAGGGGTGTTGCGGAAGATCCTGGAGGGGCTGGAGGAGGATGACCCGGGTATCGTGGAGCCTTTTGTGAATGAACTGGAGGAGTATGTACCCCGGGAAAAGATCCGGGTCCTCAGAAAGAAGATCGATGAGTTCGATTTTGACCAGGCCAAGGTGAAGGCCCTGGAGATGATGAACAAAATAGCCGGCAATGGAGCCTTGTAAAATGGATGTGGAAAATCATACATGGAAGATCCTGGTGGTGGATGACGAACCAAGGAATCTCAAGGTCATGCAGCAGATACTCAAGGACAAGCATGGCCTGGTGTTTGCCAGGGATGGCGAAAAAGCCCTGGAAGCGGTGGAAAAGCACCGGCCGGACCTGATACTGCTGGATGTGATGATGCCCGGAATAGACGGCTATGAGGTCTGCCGGCGGCTCAAGTCAAACCCGGATACTGCGGGCATCCCGGTCATATTCGTTACCGCCATGGAGGATGTGGAAAACGAGGCCAGGGGATTCGACCTGGGGGCCGTGGATTATATCACCAAGCCCGTTTCCCGGGCCGTGGTGCTGGCCCGGGTGGCCACCCATCTGGTGCTTTACGACAACAAACGGGCCCTGGAGGAACAGGTGGCCGAGCGCACCCGGGAACTGGAACAGAGCCGCCGGGAGGCCATTTTCATGCTGGGCGAGGCGGGTCATTATAATGATACCGATACAGGAGTGCATATCTGGCGGATGGCCGATTACGCCGGGGCCATCGCCAGGGAGATCAACTGGAAGGTGGAGGACGCGGCCCTGCTGGAAATCGCGGCCCCCATGCATGATACCGGCAAGATCGGCATCCCCGACGCCATCCTGAAAAAGCCGGGCAAGCTGGATAGTGACGAATGGGTTGTGATGAAAACCCACTCGGCCATCGGGGCCAGCATCCTTTCCAAAAGCAATTCCCCCATGTTCAAAATGGCTGCGGACATCGCCCACTATCATCATGAGAAGTGGGACGGCTCCGGCTATCCTTACGGTTTGAAGGGAAACGATATTCCGCTGAGCGCCCGGCTCGTGGCCATCGCCGATGTGTTTGACGCCCTGACCATGCGGCGGCCCTACAAGGAGCCCTGGAGCGAGGAAGACGCCCTGGCCGAGATCATGAAGGGCTCGGGGGCTCACTTCGACCCCGAGCTGACCAGGGCCTTCCGGAACATCATTCCGGAGATTTCCCGGATCAGGGCGTACTGGGAAAAGGCGTAGCTCCTCCCGGTGCGGCCAGAGGCACCATCCCTCCTTTACCTGACCGGAAAATCGGTCTTGTTGAGGGCGTTGTATTTGCCCACGGGCATGTTGTAGGGCTGGCGTGAAACCTCCTTCAGGGTGGTTGAATCATATACAACCACGGCGCCATCCTTATCCCAGATGCTGACCAGGGCCAGCTTGCCGTCCGCCGTGAATTCGGTGTGCATGGCCTTTTTTCCCGGCTGGGGCACCAGGGACTTATCCAGCAGCTCCAGCGTCCGCTTGTCGATAAGCTGGATGGCCTCGGTGTTGGAATCGGCCCACAGATAAGGCGTGCCGGGGTGGGTGCGCACGAAGTATCCCGCGCCCTTCAGGGCCAGTGTTTTTTCCTCGCTGAAGCTCTCCATGTCAATCACGGATATCTTGGACACACCGATATGGTTAAGCGAGGTCTTGAGCTTACCGTCGCGCATGAAGAAGGTGGCGGAAAAAAGGTGCGGCAGACCGCTGGTCTGTATGCTTCCCAGCACGGCATGCCGGTTGAGATCATACAGCAGTATTTCCGTGCCTCCCCTTGAACTGGCGATTACCCGGTTGGAGCCGGGGACGAATGTGAAGTCTTCGAAAGCTATCGGCAGCTCAATCTCGCTGATCTTCAGGGATGGGTACTCCACAAATATCATCTGCGGGGCATCGCGCAGGGTGAGCACGAATTTATCAGTGCCGGGGTGGTGGTACACTCCGCTGGGGGTTCCCTTCAGGGGCAGCACCTTTTTGGGGCGCAGTTGACCATCCATGAGCACCAGGTTGCGGGGAAGCTGGTTTGCCACTGCCACCCAGTCTCCGGCGGGGGAAACAGCCACGTTGCGCGTGTTCACGGCCACCTTGGCCATTACGCTCAGACCACCCTCCAGCAATTCATAGCGGGCAATGGTGCCGTCCCGCGTGGAAACCACGACCGATTTATAGTCGCCGGTGAACTTCGGGCCTCCATGTATCCGGCCCACCTCGGCTTTATCGAGCTGCTTGAGGCCATCCCCATCCAGCACCACCAGCGAGCCGGTGCCCCGTTCCACCACCAGCACGGTTTTTTCCAGATCCCGGGGCGGAGTATATTTGCCGGGCTTTTTTTCCGGTCTGATCAGGCTGGCTGTGATATCGCTGCTTTCCCAGCTTATTTCTCCGACCGGTTGACGCAGCAGTGCAGCCAGGGCTTTGGCCTGTGCTGGGCTGACCTTGTCCCGATAGCTTTTCATCTGGGTCTGGGGCAGTCCGTCCAGGATCACCTGGGCCAGCTTCTCGTCATTGCTCCGGCCCAGGGTCTCCGGAATCAGGGGCGGGGCATATCCGCCATATCGCAGGGCGCCATGGCATTCACGGCAAAGCTCCCGATACTGCTCCTTGGCCCCGGACAACTCCTTTTCCGTGACTTCACCGGCTAATAGCATCTGCGGTATTAATAGAAAAACTGGCAAAATCCTCGGAAGCCATCTTATTTGTATTCCCATAACCTGCCGAACTCCTGAAAAGTTGTTAAAAAAGTGATTGATGATTTTTTAAAAATCTTTATCACAAAAGCCGGATCTGATGGTCTTACGTCCAGTCCTGATGGCCGGTGGTTTATATTTCACAGGCTGTCTGTAAGGCTGTTTCCTTCTTTTCGGCACCAGGCTGAGCAAGGCCCGATCGGCCATAAATATTTTTTAGCTCGGGGAATAATAGCCAAATCCATTTTTCTTTCTATGTGACATATATCATAGCGATGCATTTTAAATTTTAATAGAGAATTAGGCTGTATCAAGTTTAAATGTTTTCACGATTCTCACTGTGTTGAGGATTTTCCCGCAGAAACAGGCGGGGGCTCGTCGTAAAAGGGGTGAGGCGAAGGGCATTCCCAGATCAACGGTGGACGCCCCAGCAAATTGAGACGGTATCAGATACATCGTTTCAAAAAGCAAAATGAGGAACCGCCCGGAAAAATCGGTTTATTTTTAACAACCAAAAATAATGGTTGTTAATATTGCCAAGATGTAGTTTAAAGTTCATTGACGATTCTATATCGGGCAGGTTGTTGGGATGGAGACGAAAAGAATTTGGTTCCTGGTTCGGCAGAAAGCCAACTGCTGTTGTTGTCCGGAAACCAACAGTAATTCTGTACTGGGTTGAAATGTCAAAAGCCGACAGATACCCTGCCAAAGGTTGGTTCCGTCAGTGAGGCCAGCAAATACCCGGCAGGGGTGGTGGATCAAAACCATTGCCGGGTGAACAAGTCATCAGTTCAGGAGGAGAAAAAAGATGAGAAAAGCATTTCAGTTAGTGTCGCTGTTTGCTGTGGTAATCATAGCCGCGGGACTCACAGTGTCCTGCAAGGGCAAGGATGGAGGCGGTGCAGCTCCCGCTGGTGCCCCCGCAGCCGCCCCGGCAGCTGATTCAGGGCCGGCAATGTCAGATGCCGACTTTGAAAAAGCCAAGGGTATTTATTTTGACCGCTGCGGTGGATGCCACGGAACCCTGCGCAAGGGTGCTACCGGCCCGGACATCACCCCGGCCAACACCACGAAGAAGACTCTTGAAAAACTGGAAAAGACCATCTTCGATGGTACTCCCGCCGGAATGCCCGGTTGGGGTCGCCAGGGTCTTATGACCAAGGAAGAAACCACCCTGATGGCCAAGTACATCCAGAAGCCGGCTCCGATTCCGCCCGAGATGGGACTGGCCAAGATCAAGACAACCCACAAGTTGATGGTGCCGGTGGCCCAGCGGCCTTCCAGCCCGGAACATGGACGGGATATCAACGAATTCTTCGGCTTTATCCTGCGTGACGTGGGTAAGGGCGCCATCATCGATGGCAAGACCAAGGAACTGATGAGCGTGGTTGATACCGGCTTCGCCGTACATATCTTCCGCTCCTCTTCCTCCGGCCGGTATTTCTATACCGTGGGCCGCGACGGAAAGGTCAACGCCATCGACCTGTTCGCCAAGACCCCCAATGTGGTTGCCGAAGTCAAGACCTGTACCGAGGCCCGCTCCATCGACGTGTCCAAGTACAATGGCCCCAAGGGCAACTTCGTCGACAAGTACGCCGTGGTCGGCTGCTACTGGCCGCCCCAGATGGTCGTGCTTGATGGCCAGACCCTGGAGCCCCTCAAGATCATCTCCACCCGGTCCCATACCTATGACGAGAACGAGTACCACCCCGAGCCCCGTGTGGCGGCCATCATCGCCTCCCACTACGACTCTGAGTGGGTTGTCGCCGTCAAGGAAACGGGAATGGTGTGGCTGGTCGACTATGCCGACCTGAACAACCTGAAGATGACCCAGATCGCTGCCGAGCGGTTCCTGCACGACGGCGGTTGGGATGCCACCAAGCGCTACTTCCTGGTGGCCGCCAACATGAAGGATCAGATGGTTGTGGTCGATACCAAGGAAAAGAAATTCGTAACCAAGTTCGAGACGGGCACCAAGCCTCACCCCGGACGCGGTGCGAACTGGGTTGATCCCAAGTACGGCCCCGTCAACGCCACGGTTCACCTGGGCGAAGGCAAGATAGCCGTATACGGTGCCGACCCCAAGGGCAATCCCCAGCATGCCTGGAAGGTGCTCTATGAGGCCGAGACCGAAGGGCCGGGCCTGTTCATTAAGACCCACCCCAAGAGCAACCACGTCTGGGCGGATAACACCATCGCCAAGACCGAGGGCGCCAACAAGAAGGTGTGCGTGCTCAAGAAGGACAAGATGGAAGAAGGAACCAACTGCTTCCAGGTCACCGACGTTGGACTGGTGGTTCACTTCGAGTACAACAAGGCCGGAGACGAGGTCTGGATTTCGGTGTGGGACAAGAAGGGTAAGATCCTTGTCTATGACGACAAGACCCTCAAGCTCAAGCACACCATCGAGAACCAGGACTGGCTGGTCACCCCCACCGGAAAGTGGAACGTGTATAACACTGTGCACGATATCTATTAAGCCGAATGGGGCCCGGGTCCTTTGACCCGGTTTGGAAAAAACCGCGCCGGATAGGGGAAAAATTCCGGCGCGGTTACCTTAATCTTCTTTTTACACGCGTGGTTAGTGGGCTGGATCAAATTAAGATCCAATGAAAGTAAGTTTGCGCCTAGCATTATTTTGATGCATCCAGTGGTGTCAGGTGTGAGTTTGATACCGGTGTTGCATTGATGGCAGCGCGTAAGTTGATGGGGAAGGCAGGAACGTAAATATTGCGATGTTTTCCTGGCTGCCTCCTGCGATAAATGGCAGTTTAGGCAAGAACAGCCCTTGATAAACAGGGCCAGCGGCCAAGGAACCGCCCGGCACAGCCGGAATGGTTGGAAAACAATACGGAAAGCCATAAAAGTTTTCACGACCAGATCATTTAATACTGATTTTACAACCGGAAAAAGACTGATGAGAAATACCGGAATAACACAACGCATCATTATCATCAGCACTGTCGGCTTGGCCGTTTTGCTGGGGATGACCTTTTTTGTGTTTAAAACCCAAGGGGCGGGCGTTCAGCAGCCGATAGCCTATAACCATCAGGCTCATGTAAAGAAAAAAGGCGAGCCCTGCCAGACCTGCCACCGCTATTTTGAAGAACGGGATGTGGCCGGAAGGCCCGTCATGGCAACCTGCATTGAATGCCATACCAACCCGGTGACCAAGAGCAAGGAGGAGGAAAAACTCCGCCAGATGGCCGAGCAGCAGCAGGAACTGGCCTGGACCAGAGTTACCGTGATGCCCGATCATGTGAGGTTTTCCCACATGCGCCACGTCAAGGTCGGACGGATCGACTGTTCGGTTTGTCATGGCGATATGGGAGAGTTGACTACACCTCCCACCAAGCCCAACATTCTGATAAACATGAACTTCTGTCTGGACTGCCACCGCGCACCCAACGAAAAAATAACCAAGGTTTATGTGAAACCTGTCAAAAAAGACAAGGACGCCGAACCTGAAAAGGCTCCCGAAAAGCCTACGGTTATCAAGAAGAGAAACTACGAACCTGTCACCACCGATTGCATCGCCTGTCACCGCTAGGAACGCTGGCGGCTGTTTAACTCTGGCAATGAGATATGGATACCCAATGAAGATAAGCAGACGAAAATTCATAGCTTCGGTTGGCGGAGCCGCCGCCGGCGCCGCGGCGTTTGGCGGGTTCGCCCAGACACCGCAAGACACCAAGAATATACTCAAGGCATGGGCGCTTCAACAGGAACAGTGGAGCCCCTCCATCTGCCAGCAGTGTCCGGGCGGTTGCGGAATGCTGGTGCGGGTGGTTGATGGCGAAGTCGTTCAGCTTGCCGGCAACCCACTGCACCCTATCAACAGGGGCGGCCTTTGCATGAAGGGCGTTTCCTCGACCCAGGTGCTGTACGATCCCGACCGCATCAAGTCCCCCCTGGCCCGCGAGGGGAACAGGGGCGAGGGCAAGTGGAAGGCCATCAGCTGGGATGAGGCCCTGCAGAAGCTCACAGCGAATCTCTCCCAACTGCGTTCTGAAGGAAAGGCGCACACGGTGGGACTCCTGGGCGGACAATACCGGGGACTGAGGGATGAGATATTCCAGCGCTTCTGTGAGGCCTACGGCACCCCTAATTACATGAGGCTGCGCAGCATGAAGCCGGAGCAGGAGCAAAGCACCTTCCGCTTCATGCAGGGCCATGACAGGCCCCTCACCTATGATCTGCAGAACAGCCGTTTTGTACTCTCTTTTGGTGTCAACCTGTTGGAAGGCTGGTCCTCACCGGTCAGTCAGCAACTGGCCCATGGCAAGCAGAGAGCCGGTGATATGGGGCAGCGCGGAAAACTGGCGCAGGTCGATCCACGCTATTCGGTAACAGCCGCCAAGGCCGACTACTGGCTGCCTGTCAAACCCGGCACCGATGCCGCCCTGGCCCTGGGTCTGGCCAATGTGATCATCCAGGAATCGCTGGAAGACCGCGAGTTCATCCGTGACAAGACGTATGGATACGATGATTTCAAAACCCCGGACGGCAAGGTCCATATGGGGTTCAAGAGGATGGTGCTGGAAAATTATCATCCGGAGGAGGTTTCCCGGATCACCGGCATCCCCGTGGAAAAAATATTCCAGGTGGCGCGCGCCTTCGCCCGCAGCAGGCCGGCGGTAGCCATCGGAGAGCGCGGGCCTTCGTTCCACGCCAACGACTTTTATACCCGCATGGCCATTCACAGCCTCAATGCGCTGGTGGGGGCCATCGGAATCAAGGGCGGCGTGGTTGTCCAGGGCAAAGTGCCGCTGGCACCCTGGGCTCAGCTGGAACTTGATGATGCGGCTCAGGCGGGTCTCGCCAAGGGACGCATTGACCAGTCCAGCGACAACGATTATCTGGCCACCGACAGCCCGGCGAAAAAGCTGCTGGAAAATATTGAGAAAGGCAGCCCGTACCAACTGTCCACACTGCTGGTCTATCACACCAATCC
>JAOUPZ010000427.1 GCA_029879595.1 Deltaproteobacteria bacterium
AGCAGCGAGGCGGGCTCCACCACCAGCCACCTGAGTTATGTGAAGCTGGAGTTCCCCCAGTGGCAGGACTGGAAAAGGCGTCCCAGCGAGGTCATGGGTGATATCCGGAATACGCTGGGGGGCATTCCCGGCGCCGAGGTCAAACTGAGCCAGGCCTCTCATGGACCGCCCACCGGGCCGCCGGTGAACATTGAGCTGCGCGGCAACGACTTCCGGCAGATGCGGCTTGTCGCCGAGGATATCAAGCGCAAGATCGTGGATATTCCCGGGCTGATTAACCTGAGCGATGACTTCGACCGGAGCCGTCCGGAGATCAGGGTGATCATCGACCGGGAAAAGACGGCCCGGCTGGGCCTGGATACCCGCACGCTGGCCATGGCGGTGCGCACGGCCTTTCAGGGACGCAAGGTCTCGGAATACCGGGAGGGCAAGGATGAATACGACATCATCGTCAGGCTGGACGAGGAGTTCCGGCTGGGCCCCGGGGATCTGGAGCGGCTCTACCTCAACTCACCCTCGGGCGAGCTGGTGCCCTTGAGCGAGATGGCCCGGATTGACACCGGCCCGTCCTACGGCTCCATCAAGCATGTGGGCCTGGACCGCGTGATCACCATATCGGGCGATGCCTCGCCGGGATTCTCCGGCCCGATGCTGCTGGGGCAGGTACGGGAACGCCTGACCGAATACGTTCTGCCGCCGGGGATGTCCTTTGGGTTTACCGGAGAGAACAGGGACCGGGAGGAGGCCCAGGCCTATCTGACGCGGAGCTTTTTCATCGCCCTGTTTTTGATCTTCCTGGTGCTGGTGACCCAGTTCAACTCCGTGCTCAGCCCCTTCATAATTCTCAGCTCGGTGGTGCTGTCCCTGATGGGGGTGTTCATCGGACTGATGATCCACCAAAAGCCGTTCAGCGTGATGATGGGGGGCATCGGGGTGATCTCCCTGGCCGGGATTGTGGTCAACAACGCCATCGTGCTGATCGACTTCATCAACCAGCTGCGCCGCCGGGGCTATTCCCGCCGGGAGGCCGTGGTCATGGCGGGCATGGTCAGGCTGCGCCCGGTGATGCTCACCGCGGTGACCACCATCCTGGCCCTGATTCCGGTGGCGGCCGGCATGGACATTGATTTTTTCCGGTTTCCCCGGGTGGTGGTGTTCGGCGGGGAGGGGGTGCCTTCTGGATGCCCATGGCCCTTGCGGTTATCTACGGGCTTTCCGTGGCTACCATAATGACCCTGATCTGGGTGCCCGTGCTGTATTCCAGCATCGAGGATATCCGCGAGCGCTTTGCCGGGTTTTTTGAGAGCTATCAGGCCGATCCGTCCGCCGCCCTGGCCGGGCTGAAACAGTCCTGGCACCGGCCTGTGGCCGGGCTGAAACAGTCCTGGCGCCGGCCTGTGGCCGGGCTGAGCGGACTCTCCGGCCGGGTACTCCGCCCGGAAGCCATCCGGAGGATATTCCACGGGGTGCCGGCCACCCTGAAGGGGCTGTCCGGCAAGCTGCCCCTGACCAGGCGCGGGAAACGGAACGAACCCGGCGCCGGGGAGGAATAGGCCATGGCTTCCCTTCAGTCAGCGCCGGGGTTTTCCCGCGGGGTGGCCAGCGGGTTCACCGCCGGGCTTTTCAGAATGCACCTGCTCTGCTTTCCGCCCTGCTGCCAGGGCTGTTCCCGGATGATGGAGCCCCTGTCCGGGCTGTTTTCCGATGCGCACCGGGGTTTCCCGTATCTTTGCCCGTCCTGCCATGACTCATTGGGCAGCCTGGCCTCCGGAACCAGGGCCGGCGCGGATCAGCCGGGGGGCTTTCCGGACCGGGTCTGGAGCGCCCTGGAATATGCGCCCCCGCTGGACAGGTGGATTCCCCGGTTCAAGTATTCCCGGCAGGATACGCTGGCCGGTATGCTGGCACATCTACTCGCGCAGGCGCCCTTCGGGGCGGAGCCCCTGGCCGGGGCGGACCTGGTGGTCCCCGTTCCCTTGCATGGCAAACGGCTGGCCTCGCGGGGGTTCAACCAGTCCCTGCTGCTGGCCCATCACTGGCTGCGGGAATGGGCGGTGCGGGGGGTGTCAGTTCCTCCCATTGAGCCGGGCCTGCTGGTCAGGCACAGGCATACCGCGCCCCAGGTAACCATGGAATACCGGGAACGGCTTTCCAATGTGGATGGCGCATTTTCCATCGGCGTTCTGCCCCGCCTGGGTTTGGAAAACAGGCGCATTTTGCTGGTGGATGACGTCATGACCACCGGGGCGACCCTGGAAAACTGCGTGCGGGTTTTAAAAAACGCCGGCGCGGCGCGGGTGGAGGCCCTGGTGCTGGCCCGCTCGCTGAAGGACCACCCCCCGGCCGGCCACACCGCCGGGGTGCAACCGCCTATACAGGAGGCCGGCCCATGAAACTGCCGCTGAGTCTGGGATTAATTCTGCTGGCCCTGGCCCTGCTGGCCGTCATGGGCGCGGAGGG
>JAOUPZ010000102.1 GCA_029879595.1 Deltaproteobacteria bacterium
ATGATGGTCACGGGAGAGAAGGACCCCCTGACGGGCCGTATGGTGTCCAAACCTTCCCTGGGGAAGGATGCCGGAAGAACTCCGACCTGAAGGCTCAATCCGCCGCCTGAAACAGCCGTTTGGACAAAAGCCAGGGAATGGGGAGCGCAGCGCGACCCCCTTAAATCGCTCAGGCGGTCCTTTTGCGTATCCTGGTTCCCGAGCGGGCCTTCTGGCCGCTCAGTCCTGCCAGCTCCCGGGCCGTTTCCAGCACCCGTGGGACATCCAGTCCACAGGCCTTTATCTGCTCTTCGTACTCGCCATATCCGATGAAGGTATCGGGAACTCCCAGGGTGCGCACCGGCAGGTTGATCCCGTTTTCAGCCAGCAGCGCCATCACACCTTCCCCGAAGCCACCCTTGACGGCGTTTTCCTCCAGGGTCAGCACCGCCCGTGCCGACTCGGCCTGTCCGAGCAGCAGTTCTTCGTCCAGCGGCTTGATGAACCGTGCGTCCACAACCGCCGTTTCCAATCCTTCCTCCGCCAGAGTTCCGGCCACTTCCAGCGCTGTTTCCACCATGGTGCCCAGGGCCACCAGCAACAGGCAGTCCTTCCCCGCCGGTTTGCGCAGCAGTTCCCCCTGGCCAATGGGAATGGGCTCAAGTGTGGCGGGAATATCCATGACGGGGGTGTTGCCCCGCGGATATCGGATGGCCAGCGGGCCGTCTTCATAAAGGTGTGCCGTTACCAGCATCCGGCGCAGCTCCAGCTCGTTCCGGGGAGCCATGTGCACGATTCCGGGGATCATGCGCAGATAACTGTGATCGTAGACGCCGTGGTGTGTGGGGCCGTCCCCGCCCACCAGGCCGCCCCTGTCCATCATGATCCGCACCGGCAGATTCTGCAGCGCGATGTCATGGAGAATCTGGTCAAAGGCCCGCTGCGTGAAGGTGGAATACACGGTGACAAAGGGCTTCAGTCCGCCGATGGCCATGCCCGCCGCCGAGCAGAAGGCGTTTGACTCGGCGATTCCCACATCCAGCACCCGGCCGGGGAACGACTCGGCCATGGGGGTCAGGCCGGTATTGCTCTGCATGGCCGCAGTGATGGCCACCACCTTCTCGTCGGCGGCCATTATCTCATGAAGGCCCTCGCTGAATATTCTGGTCCAGCTTTTCTGCAAGGGGCTGTTTACCTCCAGGGGCCGGGTTTTGGCCGGGGAAACCGCATGGGCCTCGAAGGTGTTCTCCATCTCCGGGCCCAGCCCCTTGCCCTTGACCGTCTGCACATGCAGCAGGATGGGCTTGCCCATTTCCTTGGCGTGGGAAATGACCGGGATCAGCTCCGAGAGGTCGTGTCCGTCCACGGGGCCGAAATACCGGAATCCCAGCGACTCGAAGAACGCCGAGCGATCCTCGCTGACAAAGTCCTTGACCGAGCGCTCCATGTGTTTCAGGCCCTTGAGTATTTCCGTTCCAAAGGGCATCCGGCTGCCCACGCGCTTCATCTCCTCGCGCATGGCATTATAGGAATCCGAGGTGGTGATGCGGGTGACCGTGCGGGTGAACCTGCGGCTGAGCGCGCCCACGTTGCGGTCGATGCTCATGCCGTTGTCGTTCAGGATGACCATCATGTCCAGGTCCTGGGCGCCGGCCATGCTGAGGGCCTCAAAGGCCAGCCCGCCGGTCATGCCGCCATCGCCGATCACGGCCACCACATGGTGTTTTTCACCCAGCTGGTCACGGGCCAGGGCCAGGCCCATGGCGGCGGAAATGGAGGTGGAGGCGTGCCCGGCTCCCATGTGGTCGTAGGGGCTTTCCTTGCGCTCCAGGAACTTGCACAGCCCGCCCCAGCGGCCATATTGCAGGAAGCGCGAGGCCCGTCCGGTCAGCATTTTGTATACATGGGCCTGGTGTCCCACATCCCAGGTGATGCGGTCATGCAGGAAGTCAAACTGATGGAACAGGGCCAGGGTAAGCTCCACCACTCCCAGGGCCGCGCCCAGGTGGCCTCCGGTGCGGTTGATGGTTTCGATGAGGAACTCCCTCGACTCCTCCGCCAGGGCTTCCAGCTCGGGAATGCCATGGCGCTGGAGAGCCAGGGGGTCGTCAATCGCAGCCAGCAGTGGATATTTCTTTTCGTCCATCGTTTCAGCCGATTAAACAAAGCATATATTTCAGCCCCTGTGTTGCCGCCACCTGTGTTGCCGCCCCTGTGTTGCGGCCCCTGTGTTGCGGCCCCTGTGTTGCGGCCCCTGTGTTGCGGCCAAATGGGCAAAGCCCAGGGGGAAACTGGCAAAGCCCAAGGGGAAAACGTGAGTTCAACTCCTGCACGCTGGTTTCCCCTTGGAACGGCGGTCATCGTTGGCGTTGCGCCGAAAGGCGGCGACCGCTCTCACAGAAACTATAAGGTGCCAAGGGCTAATAGGCAAGCCGGGAGGGGGGCGGCTGCTGGATAAGTCGCCGGTTAAGGCCCCCCGGCAGCGCAAAAGCAGACGTTCTGTTTAGCCGGGTTTTTACTGAAAAGGCCTGGCGCAGGGCAGGGATCGGATAAAAAGATTTTCATTTACCCGGTTATAAAAACAATGTATATTATCTCAGTTTCGCATTTATGGAAAATGCAGACCGCTTCCGAGTTTCTCATGATTTTTTCCAATTAATGGTATGCCTGCAGGCCAAGTTGACGGGGTGAGCGGTTTTGTTTGCAAATAACATACTCATAAGGTGAGGAAACATGCACACAGAGAGCAAAAGGAACATGAAGGGAAAAGTGGTGGCGCTGGCTTTGCTGGGCGCTTTGATATTGGCCGCTTGCGGCGATGGAGAAGAAGATAAAAAGACATCCTATACCTGTCCGGATGCGGGTAATACCATGACCGTGACCGCCGATGGGGTGACGGACACCTACACAGCCACTGCCCTGGGCGATGGCAACGGGGCCTGCACACCGCAGGTTTTGGCCGTTGACCTCGGAACTGAACTGTCTCTCAGCGCCAGTTCGGTTGGGGCGGGCCTCCATGCCTGGGCCGTGGTGGAAACCAGCAAGATTGTGCTGGACACCCCCATTGTTCTCAGCCTTTATCCCAACAGGCTGATTACCGACCCCAACCTGGGCGATTCTTCAGTCTGCCAGGCGGCCAGTGCCTCAATTACCTTCACGGCCTATTCGGGAATAGGCAACCGCACCACCGGCACCATAACCGGGAGTTCGTTTGCGGATATTCCCGCCGCCGGGAACACCTGCCCCGCAAACTTTTCCGCGACTTTCGACATTATGGTCACGGCCCCTGGTGGTTGATGGGGGTTTTTCAGTATTGTCGGGGGCTTCTGAATGAAGTCCCCGGAAACTTTTTCCCCGCCATAAAACACCAGATGACAGCCCGCCTCAGGTGAGGGTAGACTGAAAAGCCGTTTACCCCCACGGCTGCCTGTCATGAGCAGCAGCCCTGGCCAGAAGACATCACTCTGATTTTGAGAGGCTTAGATCGATGAACCAGCCCAATCCGGTTCTTGACCAGTTTCCCGCCACGGGGCACATGGTGCTGCTGCGGGTTTATGACGGGGAAAAAAATCTGCGGGCCGTGCTGCCCAATCTGCCGCCCCACGAGGAGGCCATCCGGGTTTTGCATGGCGTGGAGGACCGCGACGGCACGCTGGGGCCCGTGCAGGCCAAGCGGGGACTGGAAGCCCTGGCCAAGCTGGGCCTGGACGGAGCCGGCAGCCCCGTGGGCGAGGTTTTGCGCCATGCCGCTTCCGGCAAGGAGCACCACCTGGAGGTGATTGCCTCGCCGGTGCCGGGGCTGATCGGGCGGATCGCCCGGCGTGAGGGCAGTCTGGAGGACACCGAGGTTTTCATTGACCTGCTGAACCGGGGTGATCTGCGGGCCGCCGAAAAGGTCAGTACCCAATGGCAGCCCCAGCCCTATGTCATTGACGGCATTCTGAATTATTTCGCTTCCCACCCCAATATCCGCATGGGGGCCGATGGCTGGGACAAGGTGCCCCTGAAGCTGGAGGGGGCCTCCGATGAGATGCTGGAGGCTGGCGGGGTGCGCTATGCCCCGGGCTCCCGGGTGCGCAACGGCTGCTACATTGGTTCCGGAACGGTGGTCATGAACATGGCCTTCGTCAACATCGGGGCCTGGATCGCCGGCGGCGGCGTGATGATCGACGCCGGGGCCCGGGTAGCCTCCTGCGCCCAGATCGGCAAGGGCGTCAAGTTTGGAGGAGGATCGGGCATCGAGGGCATACTGGAGCCTGCCGGCAGGCTGCCGTCCATCATCGAGGACCATGCCAAGATCGGGGCCATGTGTGAGGTTTCCGGCATTGTGGGGGAGGGGGCCATTCTGGCTTCCGGCGTGGTGATGGCCTCGGGCAAGAAAATCTTCGACGAGGCCGCCGGGGAGGTGGTGCCCCCACTGGCCATGAAGGTTGGTCAGATTACCTTCCAGGTCCCCGTTATTCCACCCTATCGCCTGGCGGTGGGCGGAGCGCTGCTTTCTGATGGTGGCAGGGTCGCCACCGACGCCGTCATCCTGAAGCCGGGTGACCTGAGGGACAGCGACACTTTGCGCCATTTTGAGCGTCAGGGCATCCTCTATCGTTGACAACAAAGTTTTTCTCCTTGTCATATCAGCAAGTAACGCACTTTTTCCAAAAAATCATAAATAGCATATTAATATTACGGAACCTCAGGGAACCTTTGTGCGTTAAATTATTTAAACAGATGATGAGACCGTATCTCATTATCTCCATATTCCGGGATTCTTGGAGAGCAGAGCTCTCGAGGGAGGAAGACATGGCAAGGCTGAGAAAAATTGGCGTGAAAATAAGTGCTGAGGAAGTTCAAATGGCGGTCAAGAAATTCATGGCCCAGGGCGGCATCGTTAACCGCCTGCCCGCCCAGCAGAACCCGTCCCGCATGATGGGTGAACATCACGGCATTTACGAGAACCTGCTGGACAAGGCGTTCTCTCACAACTGACCCGCATTCCCTTCCGGGGCCGGCCGGGGGTTTGTTTGGCGCTATCGACCGGCTGGTCCTGGAAGGTCCTGTATTTGCTGCTGAAGTTTATTCCCGTGAAATATGCCTTCCGGGGGCTTTGAGTATGGTCTCCGGAAGGTGTCTGCTCCACCTGTATATTTTCCCCATCAAATTCAATTGTCGGTGCCTTTGTGGTCCGGCGGTCATTCGTCTTTAACACCAGCATACCGGTGCCTGTTCCAACACGGGTTCATTTTTTTCTTGCCAGTTAGCACTCATATTATTATACTGCTAACAGTTTATTAATAAGCCCCGTGATGTTCCATGTCGTGGGGGATTCACCAGAATGGGAGCAGACCAATGATGCTACAAAATAAAGCCAAAGGAGTGAGAATCAGCGAATCGGAAATCCAGGAGGCGCTCAAGCGCTTCCGGTCCCAGGGCGGGCTGATCAAAAGGCTTCCCGCGCAGCAGACCCCGCAGAATAATCTGGTGGGCGCCCGTTACGGCATCTACGAGCCGGTGCTGGTTGTGGGCGATGGGCTGGAAAACCTGGGCTGAGAAGGAAGGGAGCCCGGCTCCTGAGGGAGCCGGGCCTTTTAGAGGAACGTCGCGCTGTGGGATGTAGTCACCGGGTGGGGCGGTGGCAAAGGGCCTTGAAGATTATTAGCAGCCCTTCGCGAAGGAAATTCTGCCGCCTCATGAGCAACCCATGGAGTTGCCGCAGCTGAGGCAGCGATAGCAGGTGCCGTTTCTGACGGTGAGGTGTCCGCAGGTATCGCAGACGGGCGCGTCACCCATCATCTCGGCCATGTGTTCGTTGAGCCCGTCGCCATAGTCGTCAATGGTCATCGTGGCGGTTGAATTGGCGGCCTTCTTCATCTGGGCGGAGGGGGAACTGTCCGCGTTTTCCAGGGACGGATGGCCATCGGAGCGTGTGTCCAGCGAGGGTTGCACATGCACCAGATCGTTGCGGCCCAGGTACTCCATGCCCAGAATCCTGAAGATGAAGTCCAGGATGGAGGTGCAGGTGCGCACATTGGGATGGTCGGTTATGCCGTAGGGCTCGAAGCGGGTGAAGGTGAACATCTTCACGTATTTTTCCAGCGGCACGCCGTACTGAAGCCCGACGGAAATGGCCTGGGCGAAACTGTTCATCATGCTGCGGTAGGCCGCTCCCTCCTTGTACATGTCGATGAAAATTTCTCCCAGGGTGCCATCCTCGAAGTCCCCGGTGCGCAGGAACAGCTTGTGCCCGGCCACACTGCCCTCCAGGGTGAAGCCCTGGCGGCGGCGAGGCAGCTCGCGCCGATTGCCCCAGGCCCGGCCGGTTTCCGCTATGTGCAGGGCGGCTTGCACCGGGTCCTGCTCCTGTGCCTCGTCGGAGGCCTGCTCGGTTTTTGCCAGCTTGGTGCTCAGGGGTTGACTGCCCTTGCTGTTATCGCGGTACAGGGCCACGGCCTTGAGGCCGTAGCGCCAGGACTGGACATAGATATCCTCGATTTCCTCAACGGTGGTGTTTTCGGCCACGTTGATGGTCTTGGAAATGGCTCCGGAAATGAAGGGTTGCACGGCGGCCATCATTTTCACATGGGCCATGGGGGCCAGATATCTGACGCCCAGGTGGCCGCATTTGTTGGCGCAGTCGAAAACAGCCAGATGCTCGGCCTTGAGATCCGGGGCACCCTCGATTGTCTCGTGGCCGTTGATGTAGTTCATGGCGCTGGCCACTTCATCCTCGTTCATTCCCCGTTCCACCAGACTGGCCGGGTTGACATGGGGGGTATAGTCGTTGACGTGGCCGGTGAGGCGCACCGACTGCGCGGCCTCGGCAATCTCGTCATTGGAATACCCCAGGGCCTTGAGGCGGGCCAGGTCCAGCTCTCCGCCGTCTTCCAGGCTCTGGCTGCCCAGGATATAGCGGATGATGTTCTTTATCTGGTCTTGGGAGTATCCCAGGTTGGCCAGGGCCAGGGGCAGGGACTGGTTGACGATCTTGATGTATCCGCCGCCGGCCAGTTTTTTCCATTTTACCAGCGAATAGTCAGGTTCCACGCCGGTGGTGTCGCAGTCCATCAGCAGTCCGATGGTTCCCGTGGGGGCCAGTACGGTCATCTGGGCGTTGCGGAATCCGTTTTTACGGCCGAGAGTTTCCGCCTTTTCCCAGGCTTCCTGGGCGGCATGCCACAACTCGGGGTTGCAAAGCCTTGCATCGATGCGGGTGGCGGCATTCCTGTGCTTTCCTATCACCCTGAGCATGGATTTGCGGTTGGCGGAAAAACCCTTGAAGGGGCCCTGCTCGCCTGCTATTTCTGCGCTGGCGGCATAGGCTTCGCCGGAAAGCAGCGAGGTAATGGCTGCGGCGGTGGCTCTGCCCTCCTCTGAATCATAGGGCATTCCGTTGACCATGAGCAGCGTGCCCAGGTTGGCGTAGCCCAGCCCCAGGGGGCGGTATTCATGGCTGTTTCGGGTGATCTCCTCGGTGGGGTATGAGCTGAAGTCTATCAGAATCTCCTGGGCCATGGAGAAGACCCGCACGGCGTTGCGGAAGCCTGCCAGGTCAATTCCGCCTTTCTCGGTGCGGAATTTCATCAGGTTCAGCGAGGCCAGGTTGCAGGCGGTGTCATCCAGGAACATGAACTCCGAGCAGGGGTTGGAGGCGTTGATCTTTCCTGAATCGGGGCAGGTGTGCCAGTCGTTGATGATGGTGTCGAACTGCACTCCCGGGTCGGCGCAGGACCAGGCGGCCTCGGCTATCTCACGCATCATGTCGCGGGCCTGGTGGGTTTCGAACACCTCGCCGTTCTTGCGGAAGGTGGTCTGCCACTGGCCGTCATCCTCAAAGGCCTTCATGAAGCCGTCGGTGATCCGCACCGAGTTGTTGGAGTTCTGTCCGGAAACCGTGTGGTAGGCCTCTCCGTTGAAATCGGACTCCATGCCCCCCTTGATGAGCAGCTTGGCCTTTTCCTCTTCCCGGGCCTTCCAGCGGATGAAATCCAGGATTTCAGGGTGGTCAATGTCCAGGCAGACCATCTTGGCGGCCCGCCGGGTGGTTCCACCGGACTTGGTGGCTCCGGCACCCTTGTCGAAAACCTCCAGGAAGGACATGAGTCCGGAGGAGGTCCCGCCGCCGGACAGGTGTTCGTGCTTGCTGCGCAGGGACGAGAAGTTGGTGCCTGTGCCCGAGCCGTATTTGAATACGCGTGCTTCCTTTTGAAGCAGCCCGAAGATGGACATCAGGTCGTCATCGATCTTCTGGATGAAGCAGGCGGAGCACTGGGGGTGCTCATAGGAGTTTTCCAGCATGATCACGCGGTCCAGCCTGCTGTCCCAGTGCCAGTTTCCGCCGCTGCCTTCCACGCCGTATTCGTGATGGAGGCCGCAGTTGAACCAGACGGGCGAGTTGAAGGCGCCGCGCTGGGTGACCAGCATGTGGGCCAGCTCATCCTCGAAAATCTCCGCATCGCGGGGGGTCTTGAAATAACCGTTGCGCTCGCCGTAATCGCGGATGGTGTGGGCGATGCGGTGCACCACCTGCCTGACTGATACCTCGTGGCCCGTTCCCGGCACACCGGCCTTGCGGAAGTATTTGGAGACCACGATATCGGTGGCCAGCTGGCTCCAGCTGTCCGGCACCTCGGCGTCGTTCATCTCGAAGACGACCTTGCCGTTGGGTTCGGTGATCACCGAGCGGCGCTTGATCCAGTTTATTTCATCGAAAGGGTGGACGCCGTCCTTGGTGAAGTGGCGCTGAAACTGGAGCCCTGTGCGAGCCTTGCGGGTTTTTCCCGCGGGTGTCTTTTCCGCTGATCCGTGTTCCATGGTCAAAATCCTTTTTTTAACCTGATTGGTCTTCCCTGGTTGTCTGCCGGCCCGGCGTTCTTCCCCGAGCCGTTAATTCTTTTTCACCTGCCCTGTCTGCGCATTTCTTGCTTGCTTCCCTTTTGTTGCGTCCCTTTTTTCGCTTCACTTATGTTGCGTCAATTTTTGAGCCGGGCCGGAGAATACCTTCTGCTTCCGGCTGCCGATTACCTTCTGGTACGGAGGGGACCCCTGTCCCCTCTGTTTTCAACCGCTGGCCTGGGTGGGCGGCACACCTGGTGCCGCATATTGCAGGCATGGTTTTATTTTACCCGATATGGGGCTCCGGTGCCTGCCGGAGCCGACGGGTAGCGTGGCGGGGCTTGCGCTATTGCAGCGAAGGGTTTTCTCCGTACGGGGTACGGCCTGCGCTTATTTGGGTCTGATGAATGCCTTGTGCTGAACGGCTTAAATGGATGGTGTGGTGGGTGTGCTGTCTACCGGGGTATTTCAGCGGCTCCCGTTCCTGGGAGTTTCAACCGGCCATCCATAGCCGATGCAACCAGCATAGCATTTATCAGCTCCGTCTGCAGCACCAGCTTTTGTTGCGCCGTGCGGAGTGCGTTTGCCCTGCCTGGTTTGTGATGTTTAATCTTTATTCGTTTTGCCTGGCTTAACCGCAATTACCGGCAGCCTCACTGCAAAATCTTTTTACAACCTT
>JAOUPZ010000103.1 GCA_029879595.1 Deltaproteobacteria bacterium
TCCTCCCAGGTGGGGGTGGGCATCAATGTGATCTCCGAGGACCGCGTGGAGCAGTCCGGTCCGGAAATAGCCGGTTCATGCCGCGAGGCAGCTACCCAGGCCCTGGCCCAGGCCGGAGCGAGACCGGAGATGGTATCCGCGGCCGGGCTGGCCTGCCAGCGCTCCAGCATCATCTGCTGGGACGCCGCCAGCGGGGAGGCCTTATCACCCGTGCTGAGCTGGCAGGACCGCCGCCACCGTGACCTGATCCAGGAGCTGGAACCGCACGGCGAAGAGATTCACCGCCGCACCGGCCTGTTCCTCACCCCCCATTACGGAGCCAGCAAGCTGCGCTGGTGCCTGGACAACATACCGGCGGTAGCCCGGGCCCGGCAGGGCGGAACCCTGGCCTGGGGGCCCCTGGCGTCATACCTTGTATATCAGCTCACCAGGGAACGCAGTCACCTGGCCGAGCCCCAGTGCGCGTCGAGAATGCAGCTTTGGAGCCTGGAGACCAGAGACTGGGACCCCTGGCTGCTGGAGCTTTTCGGCCTGCCCGCTGAGGGCCTGCCCCGCAGCGTTCCCACCATCTGCGATTTCGGGACCCTGTCCCTGCCCGGGACGGACTCGCCGGGAATACCCCTGCGGGCGGTGAACGGCGATCAGGCGGCCATGCTCTTCGGGTTCGGCAGACCCCGGCACGACACCGCCTATGTAAACGTGGGGACCGGGGCCTTTATTCTGCGGCCCACCCCCCAGCGCGCCCCATCCCCCCGGCTGCTCTCATCTGTGGTATATGCCGGTTCGCCGGAGGAATCATCCCCTGTGCTGTACGCCCTGGAGGGCTCGGTGAACGGCGCTGCGGCCGCCCTGGACTGGCTGTGGCAGCAGGAGGGAGCCGGAGATCAGACGGCCCGGCTACCCGGCTGGCTGGAGGAACGCGAAAATCCGCCGCTGTTTCTCAACGGGGTATCCGGGCTGGGTTCGCCCTACTGGAGACCGGTGTTTCCAGCGCGGTTCGTGGAGGATGAGGACGCCGACCTGGCCGGACGGGCCGTGGCCGTGGTGGAGAGCATCGCCTTTCTCATTTGCGTCAACCTGGAGGAAATGCAGCGCGCCCTGCCGCCGCCCCGCGCCATCACCATGGCCGGCGGGCTGTCCCGCCTGGATGGGCTTTGCTCCAGGCTGGCCGATATATCCGGCCTGCCGGTGGAAAGAGTTGATAACCCCGAGGCCACCTGCCGGGGCCTGGCCTTCCTGCTGGCCGGGCAGCCGGATAACTGGCCGGAGCCGCCCCGGGCAGGACGCTTTGAGCCGGATGCCGCCAGTCCGAGGGCCCTGGGTCTGAAATGCCGGTACGGGCGCTGGCGTGAAGCCCTGGAGCAGGCACTGAAGCAAGCATTGGAGCAGGGACTGGATTAAGTTGTGGATTAAGTTATAGATTAAAGCCCCGTCCCTGGAAGATAGCGAGGCTACCCCTTCCTGAGACGTGCGTATACCGCCTGCCAGAACAGGGGGATCATCAATTCATGGTGTCCGATAACGGTAAAACCCTGGCCGCCGGTGCGGGTGGGGCGGCTGACCACGTTTTCCTGGGGGCGGTAGTGCCGGATCATGTCGAAGTTGACCGCCGTGAATTTCTTCACGGAATGCCCCAGGTTTCGCACCACGGTAAGGGCCTTGAGAAACACCTCGGGCAGTATCACCGTGGAGCCATACAGCAGCACAACCCCGCCCTCCAGGTCCTTGAGCACATTGGCAAGAATGAGGAAGTCGCGATAGCTGGTTTCCCCGATGGCCGCGCCGTCGGTTTCCGGATGCTGGTGGATGGTCTCCGTGCCCAGGGCCACATGCACGGTGAGGGGGATGTTCTGCTCCAGGGCCGTCAGCAGCAGGCTCACCCTGGGATGCAGGGGATTCATCTCCGCCAGGGCCCGCGCCACCGACTCCCCGTATCCCCAGCCCCGCGCCGCCCCCCGGGTGATGGCCTGGTTGATCCGGATGCCTGTCTCCTCCACAAAGCCGAAGCGCCCAGTTTCCAGATGGGCCGCCACATCCTCCGATGTCCGCCCGAACAGGGCCGCCTCGAAATCGTGGATGGCGCCCGCACCGTTCATGGCCAGGCAGCTGATGGCGCCCCTTCGCATCAGGTCGGTGAACAGCGGGGTCAGTCCGGTCTTGATCAGGTGGGCACCCATCAGCACCACCACCTTGCCCCCCCGGCTGATCACCCCGGCGGTGGTTTCCACCACCTGTTTCAGATCGCGGGCCACCAGAATATCCGGCAGACCCTGGAAAAAGCGGTCGAAGGAATCATCGTCCAGGTCAAACCGGCCAAAGTCCTCCACGGCGACCTTTGTGGGCCGCTCGGCAAAGGGAAACCTGCTGACGCCGGAAATGTCCAGCGCCTCATAGCGGCTCCCGCCGCCCTTGTTTTTGTCGTCTCGGCTCATGCTCTTCCCCCTGGTTATGGGTTTTCCATGGCCCTGAAGCCCACCCGCTCCCGGGCCCGGTTCAGCACCGTCCTGGCCACCCGGCGGGCCTTGGCCGCCCCCCGGGCCAGGATGTCCTCCAGCCGGGCCTCGTCGCCACGCAATTCGAAATAGGCGTCACGGTGCGGCCCCACCAGGGCATTGATGGCCTCGAAGGCCGCCTGTTTCATCTCCCCGTAGCCCACGCCCCCTTCCCGGTAGCGCCGGGCCCATTCCTTTAGGTCCTCCGGCGCGGCGAAATGCCGGTATATCTGGAAGACATTGCAGGTATCCGGGTCCTTGGGCTCCTCCACGCCCTTGGAGTCGGTGACGATGCGCATGACCTTTTTGCGCAATTCCTTTTCGGTGGAAAACAGCGGCAATTCGTTGTTGTAGGACTTGCTCATCTTGCGCCCGTCCACGCCGGGGATGGTGGCCACCGCTTCCTCGATGCGGGGCTCCGGAATCACGAAGGTCTCGCCGAAGATGTGGTTGAAGCGCTGGGCGATATCCCGGGTCATTTCCAGGTGCTGCTTCTGGTCCTGGCCCACGGGCACCTCGTGGGAATCGTAAATGAGGATGTCGGCGGCCATCAGCACCGGGTAGCTGAACACACCCTGGTTGAGCTCCACGCTCTTGGCCTGGGCATCCTTGTAGGCGTGGGCCCGTTCCAGCAGTCCCATCGGCGTCACACAGCTCAGCAGCCAGGTAAGCTCGGTCACCTCCGGGATATCCGACTGCCGGAAGAAGGTGTGCTGGTCGAAATCCATCCCCAGGGCTCCGAAAATAGCCACCAGTTCATGGGACTGCGCGCGCATCTCGGCCGGACTGCGCACCGTTGTCAGGGCGTGGTAGTCGGCGATGAAGTAGAAGGCGTCATGGGTCTTCTGCAATTGAAGTGCGGGTCTGATCATGCCCAGATAATTACCCAGGTGCGGGGTGCCGGTGGGCTTTATTCCCGAGAGGGAGCGTTTCCTGCCTGTCATGGATTGGGTTCTTCCTTCCTTGGGGAGCGGCGCCCCTGCCCCTGCCCGGGAGCAGGCGGCAATAACGCGCGAATGTTTTATAAGTTCATCCGTCAGGGCCTTCCGGAGATGACCGGTATCCACCCCGGACGGAAACGCCGGCCGCTTTTTTTTCATTAGCGCCTGCGCCAATATCAACATTAGCAAAGCACCGGACACAACACAAAACCCGGCCCGGCATGGAGACAACGCCTCCTGGCCGTTATAGCATCATAACTGACGGCAGGGGGAGCCGATATTGAACATGCTGCCCCTGAACCACGGCCCAAGGTTACCAGTCAAGGCTACCAGTCAAGACAAATCGCCAAGATGGCAGGCCACGAAACGGAGCGGCAACACCAGAACGCGAAGAGAATACATGAACACACCCCGGGAACTGAACAGAAAACACTTGCTGCTGCTGGCCCTGCTGGCTGGGGCGGGCGCGCTTTTGCTGGGCTGGAACCTGCAGAACCTCGCCGGCTCCGGGCTGATGGTGCTGCGGGGGAAAACCTTCGGCACCAATTACCAGATCAAGGCGCACGCCCCCCGCGATTCCGACCAGGGCCCCGCGCAGCAGCCAGGGCTGACCCTGGGCGAGCTGAGGAATCTGGTGGACGCCCGCCTGCATGAGTTGACCATGGCCCTCTCCAACTGGGAGGAGGAATCGGAAATATCCCGCTTCAACCGGATGCCCCCCCATGAGGAGTTTGTGCCCGGAGCTGATTTCCTGGCCGTGCTGGGCTCCGCCCAGGCGCTCAGCATGGACACCCAGGGCGCGTTTGATCCCACCATCGGCCCGCTGGTGGAGCTTTGGGGTTTCGGGACGGGCGCAAAGAATACCGGACCGCCAGGCATCGGCTCGCAGGATCCCCTGGCCCAGACGGCCTCCCCGAGCCAGGAACAGATTGACCAGGCCCTGCGCCGGGTGGGCTGGCGGCATATCCGCCTTAGCGGGGGAAGGGTCAGCAAGGATATCCAGGGCCTGCAGCTGGATCTCTCGGCAATCGCCAAGGGCTACGGAGTGGATGAAATCGGCAGACTGCTGCTCGAGCAGGGCTACACCGCCTACCTGGTGGAAATCGGAGGCGAAGTCGCCGTGCTGGGGAATTCCCCCGGCGGCAAGCCCTGGCAGGTGGGGGTGGAAGAGCCCAACGAGAGCCCCCTGCAGGCGGGCCCGGGCGGCAACGACATTCTGACCGCCCTGGGGGTGCGCTCCGGGGGAGTGGCCACCTCAGGCTCCTACCGGCAGTTCCGGATCGAGGGCGACGCCAAGCCGCATCATATCATTGATCCCCGGACAGGGCGCCCCACCAGTCCCGGGCTGGTCTCCGTCACCGTGGTGGCCAGGGACTGCATGAGCGCCGACGCGGCCGCCACCGCCCTGATGGTGATGGGGGTGGAAAAGGGGCTGGTCTGGGTGAATGGCCGGGCTGGCATCGAGGCCCTGTTCATGGAGGTCAATGCGGCCCGCGAACTGCGGCTGTACCGCTCGTCGGGATTTTCCGAGCTGGAACTGAAGGATTGAGGGAATACCGCCGACCGCAGTTATCTGCCGCGGCCCTGGATGGCCGCCTCCAGCTGCCGCACCTCCATCCGGGCCTGGCGCTGGGTGCGCACATACTGCATGGGCAGGTCCATCCCGGCTATTTTACGGAAGGTCGCCAGGGCTTCCTCCAGCCGGCCGGTCTTCTTATAGATCAGGGCCTTGTTATAGATTGGCAGTAAGAACTCCGGTTTTACCGCCAGAGCCTTGTCATAATACTCGAGTGCCTTCTCAAAATCGTTTTTTTGCTGATAGGCGTTTCCGGCTTCGTTGAACATTTCATGTTTCAGGCCGGGAATTTCCGCCACCGCGCTGATCATTTTCCGCAGGACTTCCGGGTCATCCTTCATCTTTTCCTGGGTGAACAAAATCAGATTGCGTCCAAATGTCCAGCGGGCATCTTCGGTGGGTATCCAGGGCGTAGCCTCGGCCACAACCGCCGTCGCATCATCAATTCTGTTTTTCATCAAATGAGCCTTGATGATATTGTACCAGATGGAATCGTTATGCTTGTCAAACTGCAGCACCTTCCTTTCCAGGCTGGCCTGATCCTTCCAGTTATCGGTTTCCGCCATCGCCAGTCCGGCCAGGGGCAGAATAAAAACCGCGGAAACAATCAGCACCGCCTTTTCCCTCAGCCTGGCCACCTGCATCAATAAAAGACATGCCAGTATGGCAATCCCGATGGATGAGACATGCAACTGCCGGGAGTGGTAATAGACATTGTCATAAAATCCCAGAAAGGTGGGCAGCGACACGGGGATCATCATCCAGGTTATTCCCAGCCGGGCCTCGCGCCATTTGAAAAAGGCAAAGGCGGCAAACACCAGCACCGATATTCCCAGCACCGGATCCAGGAAGGTCAGAAATTCCCCGGGAATGTGCTTGTTGTTCATATACAGCGGCCAGGGGAGCGCCAGCAGTCTCAGGGAAACGAAAAGATAGGTCACCACCCGGGTAATGCTCTCCCAGCTAACCTGGGGATGATAGGCGAAGGTATCGACAAAAATCAGTTTGACGACAGCAATGTAAAACACGATGCAAAGCGCAAAGCCGATATACAAACGCCAGGGAAGTTTTTTCAGGGGAACGGTCTGCCAGTCATGGATTATGAACAGCAGAAACAGCGCCGCCGTGAGCTCCTTGGAAAACATGGCCAGCAGGAACAGCGCCACCGACGAGATGTACCACAGGGGCTTGCCGTTAATCCGGTATTCGGCGTAAGTGAAGAAGCTGAACAGGAAAAAAAATATCATCAGCATCTCCATGGAGGCGCTGACGAATATGGTGCTCTGGCTGGCCAGGGGGTGGGACAGGAACAAAATGGTGGACAGGAACCGTATCTGGTCGGAGGCCCCGGGAAATACCCTCCTGAGAATCAGGAACACCAGCATTCCCGAGCCCAGGTGAAGCAGCAGGCTGAAGATGTGCCAGACCAGGGAGTTTTCTCCGGCGATCTGATAGACCAGGAAGTTCCAGACGACCCATACCGGCCGGTACAGCCGTTGTGATTTTAAGCCGGCGTTGGTGAAATTCCAGGATGGCTGGGAAAAGTATTGGGGGATCTGTGATATGTCGGCATAACTTTTTTCATTGTTCAGGTAGAATGAAAAGTCATCTCCCACCAGATCCGCGGTGAAGGAGCGGTGAAACACCCCCGAAACCACCACCGCAAAAAGAACAAAATAAATGAGATACCTGGAATACTGACTGCTCATAACCCCATGAACCTCCTCTGCTGACTTCCATTGGCCCATTGGAAAGGCGAGAACCTCCCCTTGCACCCCCCGATGCCACAAAAAACAACAAGCCTGCCGGTGCTACCCGGCAGGCTTTAAAACCGGTCGGCGAACTGGTCTTTTCCCTTACCTGAAAACGCCGGCCTCGTCCGCCTGGATCAGGCTACATATACGGCTCGGCCCGCTTGACCCACTTGTCCACATCCTTTTCCGCCGGATTGAGTGGCAGGCCGGGGTGGATGGCGTCCGAAGCGCATTTTTCCGCCGCGCGCACGATATCCTTGTAGGGCCCGCCCTTGGGGTCCTTGATAATCGCCTTCTTGTTGCTGTTGTAGGCGAAGATCTTCTTGTTGATATCGAGACAGTCATCACAGGAGGTGCAGAGCCGTTCGTCGATCCAGGCGGCCTCGGATGGCGGCGCTGCTTCCTCGGCAGCAGCGGAAGCAACAGGAGCCGCTGCGGGAGCCGCCGAAGCGGCAGCCGATGAGGCGGAAACGCTGCCCCCGTTCCCCGCCGCCTTGGCGGCAGGCACGGCGGCCATTTCCATGGGAGACAGCCCGGCCAGCTTCTGGGCCAGGTTGCGCATGGCAGCGGATACCGCCTGCTCGCCCTGGGCCCGGGCCTTTTCCTCCATCTCCGCCCGGATGCCGGCAATGGCGGTTTCCTTCTCGGCGGAAACCTGCTGCCTGATCTTGGTTTCCGCGGCCTGCACATGGGGATTCCTTGTGCCCTCCAGGGCCTGCAGACTGCGCCACTGGTGGAGCCGGTCAACCGTCTGGGCGATCATTGCCGATGAAGGCGTCAGGCGTGTCAGCGCGCCCTGGGAATCCACCACTGAAACAAACGGAGTCCGACCGCGCCTTTGCTCTGATGTCATGGCCAGGTATTCATCAATCCGCACCGCTGAGCCCTCGGCGGCGGGGTCCAGGGGCCTGAACTGCGCCGCGAACTCCGGATCCAGGGCCGCATAGTCGGCAAAGGTGAACAGCACCTGCTGGCTCATGGCGTTGCCTTCCTGGTCCTTGAACTCAATCGTGGCCCGGGCCCAGTCATCTTCACCGCCCGGATTGCCGCTCAGGTCCAGGCATGACACCAGGTCGGCCGCCTTGTCCGGATCATAGAGAAAATGGGGGAAGCCACGGGACAGCAGGGCCTTCTCGGCCATTTCGCGGCCCTCGCTGAAGTCCCTTCCACCAGGAGCGTGCAACGAGATCACCGCCGGGCGGGGTGAGTCAAGCGCCTTGCCCAGCACATCCTCCAGCGGCACATTGCCCGCTGCCGAGGCCTGCAGGAAAAACACATTGCGCAGCCCCAGGAACAAAAGGGTCAGGTCGGCCCCGGCCAGGGCCGCCGCACGCCCGGTCTCCTCCACACCGGAGTGCAGGGTTGTCCGGGGCAGCAATACCTTGAGCGGTGAACCGCTGGTGAGCAGGGGCAGGATATCGCCCAGTTTCTGGCCAAAGGCCGCGCTGCCCTTGGCGCTGTCGGCCAGCACGATAAACGGAGGACACAGCGATAGCTCGTTGCTGTCGAGCTGGCGCCAGTTGAAGTCCTTGAAAAAAGCATCGTGCTCCGCCGGATCGTACTTCCCGCGGGATTCCAGCCCGGCCAGCCGGACCGTGGCGAAGAAGTCCGTCATGGTGGACATGTGGTCCTCGAAGGCCTTCAGCACGGCCTGCTGACCCTTCTTCAGCTCGACGAATCCGCAGCCGGGAGGCTTGCTCTTCATGGACTTCAGGTAGCCCCGCAGCTTCTCGGAGAGCTTGTTGAGGCGCTCATAGCGCCCCTTCTCCATGGTTCTGGAGTCAAAGCTGCGCTTCAGGGTCGAAGAGAGCGCCTTGAGATCAATTATATCCGAGCCGAAGGTTCCGAAGGACTTCTCCAGGGCTTCTCCGCCCTTTTGTGCTCCCCGGTAATAGTTCTCCAGCGCCAGAAAATTTTCCACCTGCTGGGCGGCTTTTTCCGCCATGCCCTGCAGAGCGGTCTGCTTTCGCTGCCAATGGCTTTCGGCCATTCGTTTGAATGCCAACATTGTATGAATATCCTCTGCTACGGACTCGTCCGGACGGTGTACTTGTCCAGGTGAGAGTTCATCTTGTCAATAAGTTCCTGGTTGGTGAGTTTGGCAACCCTGGAATACCTGTCGGCTTCGTACGAAGGCAGCTTGGGATTATGGTAAAGCAATCCCATGGGGAGCGAATCTTCAATCAGAGCCACCTCCTGCGCCGCCAGCATGTCAAACGGGTCGTGGGTGATAATCTTGGACTTTTTGGCCAGGGCCTTGTCCACCTCGACCCCGTTGGGGTGATCCAGGTAGGTCACGTTCATGGCGCCCGCGCCGGTGAACATGTGCGGCATGTAAATCGGGCAGCGCTGCATGATCCTCACGAAGGACATGCCCTTGTGCGTCCATGCCTTGCGGATGGTTGCGTCCATATGCACGGGCAGCCAGGTGGCGGTCTGGGCCAGGAATGAAACATTGCTGATCCCCAGCATCAGGGACAGCGGATTCATGGGCTTCAGGTACGCCCCGTGCGGTGTGGTATTGGTGGACTGGCCCACCCTGGAGGTAGGCGACACCTGCTTTTTGGTGAGGGCTTAGATCTCGTTGTCCAGCACCAGCACCAGCATATCCGGGTTGTAGCGGGTGGTGTGAACCCAGTGACCGCCCCCGATGGAAAAGCAGTCCCCGTCACCCATCACGGTAATCACTTTCATCTCTGGC
>JAOUPZ010000428.1 GCA_029879595.1 Deltaproteobacteria bacterium
AGGCTTCGCAGCACCTCCTCCAGGGCCTCGATGGTTTCCGGGGCATCGAACTCCGCCGTCTCCTCCTCGGAAAACCCCAGCTCCAGATAATCCTGCCTCAGATCATATGTCAGACCGATAAGCATGATACGGCTCCCTGTGAACATGCCGCTTTGCCATGGCCCTCCCGTCCTCCTTCGCTGCCACAAGAGCCTGCGCCCAACCCTCCCAGCGGATCGGGATAGCGGTACACACTGCCCTCAAAATTGCGCAGCAGCAGATCATTGCCATCGCGGCCCGCCACATACTCGGGCAGCAGGGGAATCTTCCCTCCGCCGCCGGGGGCGTCAATGACAAAGTTGGGTACCCCGTAGCCCGTGGTGTGCCCCCGCAGGCCGCGGATTATTTCCAGGCCTTTTTCCACCGAGGTGCGGAAGTGTCCGGAGCCGCTTATGGGATCGCACTGATACAGGTAATACGGCCGGACCCTGATCTTGAGCAGGTTGTGCACCAGCGACTTCATCACCGGCACATTGTCGTTCACGCCCTTGAGCAGCACAGTCTGGCTGCCCAGCGGAATGCCGGCCTCGGCCAGTCTTTCGCAGGCCTCGGTTACCTCCGGGGTGATTTCATCGGGATGGGTGAAATGAATGCTCATCCAGAGCGGATGAAACCGCTTGAGCATCTTCACCAGAGCCGGTGTGATACGCATGGGAAGCACCACGGGAATCTTGGTGCCGATACGGATTATCTCCACATGGGGTATCAGGCGCAGCCTGGTCAGCAGCCACTCCAGGCGGTCATCGGAAAGGCTCAGGGGATCGCCGCCGGAAATCAGCACATCGCGGATTTCAGTGTGGGCACCGATATATTCAAGGGCCTTCTCCCACTGGGACTGGCCCATGGCCATCTCCACCTCGCGGGAGCCCACCATGCGCGAACGGGTACAATAACGGCAGTAGGTGGTGCAAAAGTTCGAAACCAGGAACAGCACCCGGTCCGGATAGCGGTGTACCAGCCCGGGCACCGGGGAATGACCGTCTTCACCCAGGGGATCGTCCGCCTCTCCGGGCATGCGGACATATTCTGCCATGGTGGGCAGAACCGTCCGGCGCACCGGCTGACCGGGGTTTTTCGGGTCCAGAAGAGCCGCGTAATAGGGAGTAATCCCGAAAGGCAGTGTCCCCCGCCTGGGCTTCAGGGCCTTGGATTCATCCGGGCTCAGTTCAAGCACCCGGGACACATCGGCCAGTGTGGTAAGACGATTTCGCAATTGCCAGTGCCAATCGTTCCAGTCCTGGTTGTGTACCTGGGGATAGAACGCCTTTCTAAACGCATGGCTGCGCTCACTGATTGTCAAACGGGGTGTTTTTTGCTGGGGGGAAAAAGAAGAGGCTGCCGCCCTGACGGCCGTGGTGCTTCCTGGCTGCAGGAACATGGTGGAAGGAGCTTCCACACCGAATGTACCGGCTCTGGAACTTGGAGGTTCTTCCGGTTCTTCAAATATCGCCACTTTCTTCATTTTAGACTTTCTCCCTCTCAGGAGCCTCATATCGCCCATGGCTACAGATCCGTATCTGCGCTCCAGCCCACCGGATGGTGCACAAATCAAGAGTTTTCAAGCTTGCTGACGGGGGTCTGGCCTCAAAAACAAACAGCCGGCCACTCCCTCTTAACGTCAGGACGGAATCATCCCTGGCTTCCGCCGCTGCAACAGCCGCGAACCCTAACCATTGAACATGGCGCTTTGAGTTTTCTCCTGGGAATTATTTGTTGAGAGCAGAAGACAGGTTCTCTTGCGGCAAAGACGATCTTTTACCGCCGCCTCTTCCATTGCTCTTGTATTAATTGCATCATCAACAACTAAAAAAACAAGAAAAAAATGCAGGTGGACCTAATTTTTTTTTTGGAATAAAAGAAGGGTTTTCCCGGGGGCCGTCGCCGGCAGAATCTTTTTAGGTAACCACCTGTTTTTGCAAATGATTAAATCACCGACGGCAATTCGCCGCCTCTGCGGCCTCAGCCTGCGGAAGCAGCCCGGCCGGCATGGGGATCAGGCGTCCTTTCTCTTTTTGGAGCGGGACTTCTTTTCGTGCCCCAGGTCCAGGGTTTCAATTTGCATTTTTTCCCTGCGCTTGGAGACATCCATCCCGTGTTGGGGGGCCGGGAATATCTGGTAGATCAACTGCGGATTGTTGATGTTTTTGAGCTTGTGCTCACCCAGGGATTTGGCATGAAAGCGGGCGTTTTTCATGGAGCGGTGTCCCTGCACCCTCTGCCAGGTCTCCCAGGTCATCAGCACCGCCCCGCCCTTGGCCATTTCCTGGAGCCGCGAGGATACGATGGTGGTCCTGCCGGATGCGGTATAGGTGAGCCTGATCCCGGACAGGGAGGATTCATAGCGTGTGAATCCCACCATGGCATTGCCAGAGTTGATCCCGATGTTTATCCGGAGCTTGGATTCAG
>JAOUPZ010000104.1 GCA_029879595.1 Deltaproteobacteria bacterium
CCGCTGGAAGGTCACCAATGAAGACTGCGCCAAGGCCCAGGGCAGTGGCGACATGGATGTGCTTTCCACACCACGGGTGGCGGCACTGATGGAGCAGGCCGCGTGCGAGGCCCTGAGCCGCGCCGGGTTTCTCGCCCCTGGGCAAACCACTGTGGGTGTGCGCCTGGACATCCGGCATCAGGCACCCACAACCCCCGGTGAGCCGGTGCAGGCCACAGCCCGGCTGTTGAGCAAGGAGGGTCAGCGGTTTCTGTTTTCCATCGAAGCGGAGGACAAGCGGGGGACAATTGCCCAGGCCGAGCATATCCGGCAACTGGTTGACCGAAGAACATTCATGCTGAAGGCCCGCCGCCGCGCCGAAAGAGGCTGAACGCCCGCCACGCAGCCCGGATGGAAACCCACCATGGCAAGCCCTGGATAAACTATGCAGTTCGTCGATTACGTCAAAATAAATATTCGCTCCGGCAGTGGCGGCAACGGCTGCTCGTCCTTCCGGCGGGAAAAGTTCATCCCCCGGGGCGGCCCGGACGGCGGAAACGGCGGGGACGGGGGCGATGTGTACTTTCTGGGAACGACCAGACGCACCAGCCTGCTGGACTTTCATTACCACCGTCACTACCGGGCGCCGGACGGAACGGGCGGCAAGGGCAAGGACATGCACGGCCGCTCCGGCGAAGTCCTGCTTATCGAGGTGCCCTTCGGCACCATAGTGCGGGACGCCGAAAGCGGCGATGTGCTGCTTGAGGTGCTGGACGAAACCCCCCTGCTGTGTCTGAGGGGAGGGCGCGGAGGGCGGGGAAACACCACCTTCAAAAGCTCCACCAACCGGACTCCGGAGGAGTGCACTCCGGGAGAGCCGGGTGAGGAAAAGTGGGTCGAACTGGAGCTGAAGCTCATGGCGGACGTGGGGCTGGTGGGGTTTCCCAACGCGGGAAAATCAACCCTCATCAGCCGGATATCCAAGGCCCGCCCCAAGATAGCCGATTATCCCTTTACCACCCTGACCCCCCAACTGGGGGTTGTCAGAGCCACGGGATATGAAACATTCGTGGTGGCCGACATACCGGGGATAATCAAGGGAGCACATGAGGGTCATGGGCTGGGGCACCGGTTCCTGCGGCATATCGAACGCACGGCCATGCTGCTGCTGCTGCTGGACTGCGCCCAGGAACCAGACGAGGTGGTGCTGCAGTATGAAACGCTGCTGGACGAGTTGGGGCTGCACGAGGCCGCCCTGCTGGAAAAGCGGCGCCTGGTGGCCATCACCAAAACCGATGCCAGCCCCGACCCGGAACATCTGAAGGATCTGGTACAGCGGCTGGAAAAGCGGGGTGAGCAGGTCTTCCCCATCAGTGCGGTGGCCGGCAGGGGCCTGGATGAACTGATAGCCGTGCTGGGAAGGGAGGTAAAAAGACTGCGGGAGGAAACAGGCGGCGGCGGGACTGGCTAATCCATCGTCACATATCGCTGTTTCCATTCCTGGTAGCTCATGCCGCTGTTTTCCGCAAGATGATGCCGGTAGCGGATCATGGTGTATATGGCCAGCGGATAGCCGAGCATCCCCAGCGGAATTGCGTACACCAGACTCCCCAACACCATCGGCCAGCCGAACTCAATCACCAGAATATAAAGCCCGTTCACCAGTTGGGCGAAAAATCCGGTTTCCCCCCCGGCGGAAAGAGCCTCAATGGAGTGCCTGAATGTTTCAAAGGTCATCAGGTGGTCCGGATGCCCCAGATTGACCATGATCCAGTGCCCTGTCACCAGATATCCGTAATACATGGGGAGAAACGTCACCGGGTTGGATATCCAGACCATGGCGACCGCAATGGGCAGGTTGAAGCGGAAGCCGAATACGTAGCGGCTTATTCCCCATACAAGGGCGGCAATATACATCTGCACGCCCACAGTGGGGGTGAGTCCGATAAAAAGTCCGATGGCCGTGCCCCTGGCGATATGCCAGATGGGGGCATGGGATTCCTGGAAGGGCAAAACAAGATGTATATAGACCTTGCCTTTAAACCCCTGCCAAATCCTTCTGGTCACGGACATTTTTTTGCTCATCGGCGAACCTGGCTGAGGTATTCGGTAATAACCTGCGGTGCCTGTTGCAGAGCCGACGGAAGCTTTTCGGTTTCCCTGGCCCCGGCCGTGGCCATGTGCGGAGGCCCGCCGCCCCTGCCCCCGGCCAGTTGGGCCACCAGGTTGATGATCTCTCCCGCCTTTACCTTCTCACGCACCAGATCCTCCGACACAGCGCAAAGCAGCGAGGCCTTGCCGTTTATCACCGATCCGATCAGCGCTATCCCGGACTTCATCTTCTGGCGCAGGGCATCGGCCAGGTTGCGCAGGTCATCCATGGATTCCGCTTCGATCATCTCCGCCAGCATCATCACCCCGGCCACCTCGGCGGCCTTCTTGAGCATGGATTCGGCATCATCGCCCCGGGAGCCCTTTTTCAGGGACTTGATCTCGCGCTCCAGGCCACGCCTCTCATCGAGCACCTGCTCCAGCCTGGCCACCAGTTCCTCCACCGGAGCGTTGAGATGTTCCCTGATCCGCCCCAGCACCCTTGAAGCCTCCCGAAGGTTGTTTTCCGCCGTTTCGCCGGTCAGGGCCACGATCCTTCTCACCCCGGCAGCGATGGAGCTTTCCGAGATGATCCTGAAGATTCCTATTTCCCCGGTGGCCCGCACATGGCAGCCCCCGCAGAGTTCCCGGGAGAAGTCCCCCGCCTCCACCACCCGTACCCGGTCGCCGTATTTTTCGCCGAACAGAGCCACCACCCCGGAAGCGATGGCCTCGTCATAACCGGACTGGAAGATGTTCAGCTTGTTGTTGCGGCGGATCTCCCGGTTTACCAGGCGTTCCACCTCCTCCAGCTGCTTTTCGTCCGGCCGTTCAAAGTGGGTATAGTCGAAGCGCAGGTAATCCGGATGCACGATTGAGCCCGACTGCTTCACATGATCTCCCAGCACCTTGCGCAGGGCCGACTGCATCAGGTGGGTGGCCGTATGGTTCAGGGTCGTCCTGTTTCTTGTTTCCTCGTCCACCAGGGCCTCCAGTTCACCAGTCGCAGGCTCGGGCGCTTCCGTCCCCTTTTCTCCGGTGCAGATATGCACGATCCGGTCCCCATCCTTTTGAACGTCCACCACATCCCAGGCGGCCCCCTGGCCCTTTATCACCCCCCTGTCGCCCACCTGTCCGCCGCTCTCGGCGTAAAACGGTGTGCGCTCCAGCACCAGCAGCAGCCGGCCCTCCGCATCTCGGCGGTGGGCCATGATGCGGGTATGGGCCTGAAGGGCGTCATAGCCCACGAATTCAGAGTGAGCACCCTTGTTCAGGACATTCCAGGCTGAGTCATCGGCGATATGCGATCCCGCTGCGCGTCCCTTGGCCCTCTGCTCCTCCATCAGGCTCTCGAAGCCTTCCATGTCCACCTTCATCCGCCGTTCCTCGGCCATGAGCCGGGTCAGGTCCACGGGGAAGCCGTAGGTATCATACAGGCGGAACACATCCTCCCCCGGCACCATATCCGAGCCTTTTTCCTGCTGACCGGTCACCACCCGTTCGAATATTTCCAGCCCCCGGTCCAGGGTCTGCAGGAAGCTCTCCTCCTCTGCGCGGACGACCCGCATGATGTGGTCCTGCTGGGCCACAATCTCGGGGAAGGCCTCCCCCATCACCTCGGCCAACCTTGGCACCAGACGGTGAATGAACGGCTCCTCCATGCCCAGCACCTTGCCAAACCGGGCCGCGCGGCGCAGCATCCTGCGCAGAACATAGCCCCGTCCCTCGTTGGAGGGAAGCGCGCCGTCTGCGATGGCAAAGGCCAGTGAGCGCAGATGGTCGGCGATCACCCGGAACGCCACCCCCACCTCACCCGGACCATCCTGCCTGCCGCTCAGTTCGGCAATGTTTTCCAGCACCGGTATGAACAGATCAGAATCATAATTGGAGCCCTTGCCCTGCAGCACCCGCACCACCCGCTCCAGCCCCATGCCGGTGTCCACATGCTTGGACGGGAGCGGCTCCAGGGAGCTATCGGGCAACCGGTTGTACTGGATAAACACCAGGTTCCACAACTCGATGAAGCGCCAGCATCCATCTTGGTTTACCGCGCATTCATGCTCTCCCGCATCGCCCAGGGGGCAGGTGCCCTCTCCCAGGTCGTAGTGCATTTCAGAGCAGGGGCCGCAGGGACCGGTGTCCCCCATTTCCCAGAAGTTGTCCTTCTTCCCGAAGCGAAGCACCCGTTCCGGCGGCAGGGGTGTGATTTCCAGCCAGATGTTTTCGGCCTCCTCATCGGGGCCCACGCCTTCCTTTTCGTTGCCGGCAAACACGGTGGCATACATTCTGTTGCCGTCCAGCCCCCATTTTTCCACCAGCAGTTCCCAGGCCCACTGGATGGCCTCGCGCTTGAAATAATCGCCAAAGGACCAGTTCCCCAGCATCTCGAAGAAGGTATGGTGGTAGTTGTCGCGCCCCACATCCTCCAGGTCGTTGTGTTTGCCGCTGGCCCGGATGCACTTCTGGGAATTGACAGCCCGGGTGTAGTCTCTGCTGCCCTTGGCCAGGAATATGTCCTTGAACTGGTTCATTCCCGCGTTGGTGAACAGCAGGGTAGGATCGTCCTGGGGAACCACCGGCGAAGAGCGCACGAACTTGTGCCCCTTTTCCTCGAAAAAGCCGATGAATTCCTTTCTGATGGATTTTGCCGATATCAATTCAAGCCATCCTGGTAGTTTGAGGCCCAGCCCATACCCCGTTCCTTTGCCGGCCATCTGCCCGTTTTTCCTGATACACCTCTGATCCAGCAGAAGCGCATGTCTTCCTGATTTCAGAAAGCATTGAACCTGGACATCAGGTGAAAAGAGCCTCCGTGTTATTTCCTCCTGAAAGCATCGCCGGCATGTGGCCCTTCATACCACCTACCAGTTTCGCCCCTGCATTCCCCTCTTATCAGCCTACCCCTATTATTAATAGCGCATTTCAAGACTGCGTTCCGGGTTTTTTTCACAAAATACTTACGCCACCGGAAATTACACCGGAAACTCCCGGTTATCAAACTTAACAGCAACATGCGCTTATTTGTTAAACGATGTATTCTCTCCCAGTGGGTGCAAGGTTTTCAAGCCCCCACCCAATAAATATCCCCGGCAGCCCCGTTTTGGAATTATTACCGGCGTTATTACCACCACTGAAGGAAAACCACCATGAAAAACGGCCGCGCCAATGCCCTGCTCAGCCTTCATCTGGCGGTTTTTCTTTTCGGAGCCGCCGGACTGTTCGCCCGCTGGGTGGATGCTCCCCCCCTGCTGATAGTTCTTGGCCGGGTTCTGGTGGCCACCCTGGCCTTCAGCCTTTTCCTGCTCATCCGGGGCTGGCAGCCGCGACGGCCCCCTGGCGATCACAGGCTCATGGCGCTGTGCGGGGGGCTGCTGGCCTTTCACTGGTTCGCCTTTTTCACCGCCATCAAAGCCTCTTCGGTGGCCCTGGGTCTTTTGTCGTATTCCACCGCGCCGGTATTCGTGGCGCTGCTGGAGCCAGCCGTGTTTCCGGAAAAACTTTCCACGCGGACTGTGGCGGCCAGCCTTGTCAGTCTGCTGGGGGTACTTATTCTGCTGGAGCCCTGGGGCGGTATCTCGGGAACCTGGCGGGGGGTTTCCTGGGGGGTGCTGTCCGGCTTCAGTTTCGCCCTGCTCTCGCTGTTGAACCGGCAACTGGTACAAAGGCATGACCCGGTGCGGGTGGCCATGCGTCAGGACGCCTGGGCCATGGTCTTTCTTCTCCCCGCCCTGCCCTGGGCCTGGAGCCCCCTTTCCTGGCGGGAACTGGGATTGCTGGCGGTGTTGGGGGTGGTCTGCACGGCACTGGCCCACACCCTGTTCATCAACTCCCTCAAAAATATCCGGGCCAGCCTGGCCGCCATGACCTCCGCGCTGGAACCGGTATACGGGATACTGCTGGCCCTGTTCCTGCTGGGGGAATATCCATCGGCGGGAGCTGTCGCGGGCGGAGCGCTGATAATCATCGCCCTGCTGATGGCCGGCCCGGGTGAAGAGCCTCCCGCCAGCCTCCCGGCGGACAAGGCTCCGGTGCGCTCCTGATTCAACACCCCCGGCTCCTTCTCCGGCTTTGCGAAACGCGGAACCAGCCGCACGCCGGTGTCGTGCAATATTCATATCATATCCACAGACCACAGGGCTGTTCAGCCTGGGAGGCGGGCTCCATCAGCCGTTGCTCCTCCCCCAGACAGCCCTGAATGCCGGCCCAGTGTCAGAACTGCCACAGCAGGCGGGATGATGGCTTTGAAACGACTGAAAGGACAAGAGATCCAGGGCTATAATTTTATATTGGTTTATTTTTTATTTGGTATATATTACAATGCTTTATCATATTATCGAGGCTTATTCCCGGATTGCCGGTCAAAAAAACCTGTCTCGGAAGGTACTTTTTGTGCATTGAGCGATGTTAAAGCACCGTCCGACAAGGCCAGGAACCTGATCCAATAAAAACAGCGGTGCGAAGCGGCAGCCCTTCCGGGGCCCGGCCCCGGGATCGGCAGGCCGCCGGATAGCATATTTAAAAGGCGATAATGACTGAGAATAAACTCGAAGGATTCGAGGATTTCGAAAATATACTGGGAGATGCCGACAGCGGCGGGGATGCAGAGCTCTCCGGGGGACTGGATGATATTCTGGGCGATTCCGGGGGAGCCCCTCCGGGAACGGCCATGGAGGAAGGCGATTCCGAACTGGATTCTTTCTTTGAAGACCTCTCCACCATAGACGACCTGGAGGTGCTCCAGGATGAGGAAGAGATGGTCCCCGCGCCTGAAGGCCCGATGGAACAGGCCCACGCGGACGAAGATGAAGAAGAGGAAGAAGAATACGAGCCGGCGCCTGCTGTCCAGAAGGAAAAGGCCAAACCGGCCAAGGCCGCCAAGCCGGCCAAGGAAAAAACAGGCCCGGGTTTCATCACCCGCACATTCAAACGGATTGTTCTGCTGACCCTGCTGGCCGTTGTCGGTTACGCGGCCTACTGGGTGTTCACCCTGGTGTTCTTTTCCGAGGGCGAGGCCCCCAAGGAGTGGGGGGTTGAAGAAGTGGTAAAGGACGTTGAAAAAGCCGTGAAAGAGCTCACTCCGCCGGAAAAACCCCCGGTGGCCGAAGCTCCTCCCGAGCTTCCGCCTGAGCCCCCGCCCCAGCTTGAGCCCGAGCCCCCGCCCCGGCCCAAGCCCCGGCCATCCGCCCCAAGGCGGCTCCCCAGGGGAAATACAGCATCCAGGTAGCCTTGTGCCTGTTCGACTCATGCGTGGAAACCTACACCAGGTACCTGGAATCGAAGAAATACAGCACCAAGGTAACCCGCAAGACTGTGCGCTCCGAGGCCTTTGAAATATTTTCCGGCACAGCCTTCAACGACAAGGAGGAAGCCCAGGACTTTGCCAACAGGATCAACCGCGAGCACAGCATGGAAGGTCATGCCTATATATTCCGGGAAAAGGGCAGTCATCATATCTCCCTGGGTGGATTCCCCGATCTGAATCGCGCCAACGGAGTCCGTGACGCCCTGAACGAACGGTATGCCGGCGAGGTGTTCTTCACCATCAGGCTGACCACCCTGCCCTACAAGCTGCGCTCGGTAAGCGCGGGAAGCTATGCCACCCGCCGGGAGGCAGACAAGCACCTGCGCCGGCTGCGCTCACTGGACAGCCGTTTCAAGGGTGCCTTCATAGTCACCAAAAAATAACCTGACCGCCCGGGTTTTTCCGGGCGGGCCTCTGGCCAGCCGGCAGGGGCTGATCAAGGATAAAGACGTCTTTGACCCTGGGTCACGCAGAAATATTCACTGGACAATGTCCAGATCATCCCCGACCGGATACTCAAGCTCAACCGAACAATCCTTGCCCTTGGCGCTTGTCCTGGCCTTGCCCCTGTCGGGAGGGCCGAACATTATTACCCAGGCCGTGCTTCCATTATCGCCAACCTTCTTTTCCAGGGTCGCCCGCTCATCTTTATACCGGGAGGTGACCTGCACTTTTTCCTTGGGCTTAAATCCTTTTATCCAGATGGCCACCACATAGGGTGTTGCCACCTCTACCGAGATATGGCAGCCTCCCTTTCCGGAGGCTTCAATGGGGAATGGAATATGCCTTGCCTTGGCCTTTGCACCCGAGGCTGGATCATAAACCGTCACCTCAAACGGCTCTCCGGGAATGAATCCGGATGCCACCACGCCTTGCATGGAAGGGCCGTTGGTCAACTGCAAATCCCCCTGGTCATTTATCTCCAGTTTGTCCACCAGATACTTTTCCCGTTTTTTCTGCCAAAACTCCACCTTCGTCCCGGGTTTGAAGCCTCCAGGCTTCATGTTGTAGACAATAGTAGTCGCCCCGTTGCCCTTGTTCCTGAATTTTTCAGAAAGCTTCATTGAAAGGCCTTCTGTGCCCTTCGCATCCCAGTCAAAGACTGGTGTTGCTGCCGGGGCCGCGCCTTTGGGGTCCACTTTGGTTACCGTACCAGGCGCGCATTCAACACTGATATTCACTTTAAAATATTCACCACATACCCTTAGATACGAATACACAGACTCCCCTTCTTTGGTGACTTCGATCAGGAAATAGTCCTGACACCCTGGTTGCTCCATGCCTGCCTTTTTCAAACAGGTGGAATAATGATTCACGCTCACGGGTGGCAGCTGCCGGTTGTGCTTTCCCACAAGCATTGATTTGCAGCCCGCCAGCCCCAAAAGAACGGCGATTAACAGTATGGGCAATGCCGGAAAAAACGGTTTGGAAGATTCGTCTGTCTTTGGCGATATTTTATTATTTCCGCCTAGTGCTTTCATCTCATTCTCCTTTTTCAAACAACTCTGCATTCAGAGCCTGTGGATTGTTCCGCCAAGCCTGCCTTCAGGTATCATCTTTTTTGTAGGAGTCCCCTTTTTCAGAAGACCTTTCCGGGGGCCATGCGGTCCGGAGAGGCGAGTTTATCTGCGCGTAATTGAATAATAATACGGAAAATATCAAGGCTGGTTTGCATGCGTCAAGCTAAACATCAGAATGCACCACATGCCTGTGCGGCAGGATTGGCAGGAATACCTGCAAGACCATTTTATGTAAACCCCCCGCCCGCCTGGGTGAGGCTTCAGGCGAAAAACTTAATTTGCAGACCGGCATGGGTTGCCAGCAGCCCCTGGAGATGAGAGAGCAGTTCCAGGCCCTCCCCCTTGTCATCCAGCCAGACCCCTTGTGATAAATCGAAATTGTAATGATAGGCCCGGCCCAGCGAGGCCACCGCCAGCCAGAGTTGTTTTACGGCGGGTTGCTGGCTGAGAATCCAGCGCGCCCCCCCGGACAGACTGATGGTGAGTGCCCCCTGTGACATCTCGCACTCGGCCTGATCAGGGTCAATTTCATCGAAGGCGTTTTCT
>JAOUPZ010000429.1 GCA_029879595.1 Deltaproteobacteria bacterium
GCGGGACGTGTACCTGGAGGACAAGGACGCCCCCGGATACATCGGCTGGCCGATACGCTTTGAAAACGGCTCCATAGTGTTCTTCGACCTGGATGGCAAGACCCATATCGAGGACATCGACAACATCTCCCGCATCAGGAAGGCGGAAAACCTGCCTCCGAAGAAGGAAATTCCCTCGGCCAAGAAGATGCAGTTCGTCACCGAGCCCATTGCCTCGGAATGCCGGCTGGTTCCTACGGCCGGCGGCCCGGCCATATATCCCACCCGCATCATCGGCGAGAAGATCAAGATCGGCAAGTTCCTGGCGGCCTTCCAGAACGGATTCCGCGATCTGGAAAAGTTCCGGGCGCGCTCCATGTTCTATGCCCGCCCCATGATGTACGACCAGCAGACCAAGTTCGCCCTGACCCTGACCGGGTTCGTAAAGTACATGTGGCCGCGGGAGCTTACCCCCAACTTTCCGTTTTATTTCCAGTGGGGGTCCGGCAGCCCCTACGGCCCGCAGGGCTTCATGGCCATCGGGGCCAAGCCGGTGGAGGTGCTGCCCAATGTGGAGCCCCTGTTCAACCTCCGTTCCGACGTCAAGTCCAGCTTCTTCACGGCAACATTCGTGGGCAATCCCATGGGCATCTCCGCGGGCAAGGACTTCATCATATCCAACCGGTTCAACTACGCGGAGTTCTTCGCGGGGCTGGGCGAGCAGTCGGTGCGCGTGCTGCCGCACTTCAATCATCTGGCCCTGACCGGGGTGGAGTATGCCTCCTATTCCTTTTCCGGGGGTTACTACTACCCGCTGACGGGAGTTTATGCCAACGGGCTGTTCCGCGAGGTGCTCTCGCCCCGGGCCGTGCCCATTTACCGGGCCATGTACATCACGGAGGAATCACGGTTCAGGCTGCTGTTTTCCCAGACCCGGCATGGCGGCAGGGACCCCACCGGCGATGATATACGCCTGATCAGGGCTTCCGAGATGCAGAACCCCACGGTGTTTTCCCTGGAGTCCATGCTGCTGCTGGAATTGCTGGAAAGTTTCCGCTTCCGCTCCCGATTCTTCCGGGCCGGGCTGGACATGGAACTGGGCCGGGAGTTCGAGGCCGGGCTGGACTACATTGACATGAAGGGGGAGTACCGGGAGAGCTTCCCGGGGAGTGATTTTGCGCTGGGATTCGACCACGGGGTGACCTCACTGCACTTCTTCCAGGGATTCGGGACCCAGGTGGCCCTGAAGGGGCACTTCAACTATTTCGAACGCTATTACAACAGCCGTACCTCCCGCGGCGTGAAGAACAGGTACTATCATCACTTCTCCATGACGGTGGCCATTGAGTTCGTGCTTTAAAATCACGCTGGCCCTGCTGGCCCTGCTGCTGACGGCCGCCACGGATGCCGGGGCGATCCGGCTTTCCGCGGTGTATTACTCCGCCTGCCGCCGGGACGTGGGGGTGATCCTGCACGCGGACCAGTCGCGGGTGAAGCTGTTGCGTCTGGATGGCGAGATCCGTTCCTTCTACCGCTTTGAGATCGTCTACCTGGCCCACTACCCCGTGGGCTCGCTGTCCATTGAACAGGTGAAGAACCCGGAGGAGGTGGAGCTGGTATCGGTGCAGACCCTGCACCAGCGCGAGATAGCCGATCTGGCGCTGGGGTGGATGATGGATCACTCGGAAGACGAGTTTTCCTTTCTGGGGCTGGACGGCGTGGAAACGGTGGTGCGCGCCGATGATATCTGGGACATCAATTTTATCCGGCGGGCCGAGGCCCTCCGCTTTCCCTCCTCCGGGGAGAAATTCCGCTATGTCCACCCCTATCCGTTCCAGCACTGCGAATATGACGATTCCGGCACTGGAAGCGGAGAGGCTGGGAGCGGGGAGGCCGGGATGGTCTACCCGCAGCAGCTGGTGGCCGACCCCCTGCTCATAAAACGGGAGCTTGACCACCTCCAGACCGGGCACGAGAGGCTCCGGTCGTTTGTTTCCAGCAAGCCCTTCTATCCGGTTCCGCAGATTTACCGCAACGATACCGAGTTGGGCATGTGGCTCACGGCCGGGTCGCGCCATGGGGCCTCGCTGACCCGCTCCAACAGCCTGACGCCGGTGCTGGTCAGCGGGCTGTCCGAGGGCCCCTTCGGCTTTCAGCGCATCTGGGTGGCCGGAGCCGCGCCCATGGGCTACAGCGTCCACGAGGAGCCCCAGACCCAGCTTTACTACCGGCTCAAGGCCGATCACGTCCATTTCTCGGTGATGTACGATATCAGCGCCCCGCTGATCGGGGAAAGCAAGTACAACTGGCATGATTACGAACTGGGGGAGGTGGACGATCGCTGGAACGAGCTGTTCCACCTGGCCGGGGGGTTCGACTACGGCCGCATGGCCATGGATATCTCCGGCAACAACCTGCAGTACGCGGTGAAGCATCAGGGCAGGT
>JAOUPZ010000430.1 GCA_029879595.1 Deltaproteobacteria bacterium
AATGCTGTCCGGGCAGAACATCGAAATCATTGTCAGCCACCAGTTTTCTGGCTCTCTGACGGACAGGATCTTCCGGAGTCTTGTCATGGGGCGGCCCTTTGTCCGCTATGCCCAGCTTAACGGGGGCAAAACGGAAGGCGTAAAAATAGCGGCCATGAGAAATCTGGGAGCACGGCAAGCCACCACCGAACTTCTCCTGTTCTTTGACGTGGATTTTGACGCAGGCGGGGGATGGTTGGATAAAGTCCTGGCTCTTCACCAGGAATCAAAACGAAATTTCATCGTCATACCAAGCCTTTACCTTTCCCCCAGAGGGACAAGGCGCTTTTGCTGGCGGCCCAGGAACCCCGACGCACCCTGGAAAGCGCTGGAGGCCTTCAAGGCTCATAGACGCGACCTTGTGCTTTACCTGGCCGCGTTTCAATCCACGATTCTTGTAAACAAGGCTTTCTTCCTGAGCCTGGGCGGATTTAATGAAGATTTCACCAACCATGGCCTTGAGGACCAGGATCTGCTGGTGCGGATGGCACTGGCCGAAAAAACAACTCCCGTGCCCAGGGATCTTTTGGAAGACTCCCCCAGCAATTCCGTGGCTTTCAGCGTAAGTTTTAGGGCTTACCTGCTGCCACTGACAGTTCCCACCCTTTTGCAGGGCATGTTTTTCGTGCACCGATACCACACCACCAGGGATGAGAAATACTATGCCGGCAGAAAGGGTAACTATCTGATTTTTCAAGATAATGTGCAAGGTGCGATCAAGGACGCCTTTGGGGCCTCCCTTGAGGAAGAGCACGATTCATTCGTGAATTCCTTGGACGGATTTGAGCGCCTGACAGAAATAATCAAAGCGGCCGGATGTTCAGTGCATGAATGGTCGGCGTTGTTTGACAATACACCGAACTTTTATTTTCTTGGCTGGCGGGAGATAAGGAGGCTCAAAGCCCTTTTGTACAGACTTGCAGGAAGATAAACAGGGATGATCCATTGAAAGGCACCGGCAACCAGTGATCGGTCTTGCAAGATGGCGCAACCTACGAGAAAATAATGTTTAATCATTCATTGGATTTAAACAGTCTGAAGCGTTTTTCGCGGCAGCTTAGTTCTGTTTTTCAATCTTAATAATTCCAGGAAGAATGTCATTCAATACAATTTCCGTAATCGGACTTGGTTATATCGGACTGCCCACCGCAGCCATGATCGCCTCGCGCCGGGTTCCCGTGATCGGCGTCGATATCAACCGCGAAGCAGTTGAAACGATTAACCAGGGGCGCATCCACATAGTCGAGCCCGAACTGGATATACTTGTACACGCCTGTGTCAGCGAGGGGTTCCTGCGGGCCACCACCACTCCGGAAAAGGCCGATGCCTTTGTAATCGCCGTTCCCACGCCCTTCATGGATAACCACAAGCCCGATCTCAGCTATGTCAGGGCCGCCACTGAAGCCATCGCTCCATTTCTTGAAGCGGGAAACCTGATCATACTAGAGTCCACCTCTCCGGTGGGCACCCTGGAAAAAATGGTCGATTGGCTCAAGCAAGTCAGACCGGACCTGCGGTTTCCGGGAGATGGTGCTGAGGAGCCGCAGATCAATCTCGCGTACTGCCCAGAGAGGGTCCTGCCAGGTCATGTGGTGCGGGAACTTGTGGAAAACGACCGCATAATCGGCGGAATAACTGCTGCCTGCTCAGACAGAGCCTGCGAATTTTACCGCATATTTGTCAAAGGTGAGTTGCTCAGGACCAATTCCCGTACCGCGGAAATGGCCAAACTGGTGGAAAACTCATTCCGTGATGTGAACATCGCCTTTGCCAACGAGCTTTCCATGATCTGCCAGAAGCTGGATATCAATGTTTGGGACCTGATCCGCCTGGCCAATCACCATCCCCGGGTGAACATACTGCGCCCGGGTGCCGGAGTGGGAGGGCACTGCATTGCGGTTGACCCCTGGTTCATTGTGGACAGTGCACCGGAGGAGTCACGCCTGATAAGAACGGCCCGCGAGGTGAATGATCACAAGCCGGAATGGGTGCTGGAGCAGCTGGACAGGCAGGTCGAGTTGTTTTTAAACAGCAACCCGGAGCGCAAGGGCGGCAAATTGAAACTAGGCGTACTGGGCCTGGCCTTCAAGCCGGACATAGATGACCTGCGTGAAAGCCCGGCCCTGGAGATCGCCCAAAAACTAACGGAAAAAAACCACCTGGAACTCCTTTTTGTGGAGCCCAACATAAAACAAATACCAACCGAGTTGAGCAAGTACCCCCTGGTCGACTTGCCGGTTGTGTGTGAAAAGGCCGATATATTAATTGTATTGGTCGCTCACAGGGAATTTTCCAAATTAAGTGAAAATATATCGCCCGAGAAGGTGGTGCTTGATGTAGTCGGCGAACTCACAAACCGCTGATGAAATGGAGTTTTTAGC
>JAOUPZ010000431.1 GCA_029879595.1 Deltaproteobacteria bacterium
TCAAACCGGAGATCGCCGAAGGTTTACATTGGCGCACGAGCTTGGGCACTTGGTGATGCACCGATTTCCGACAACCGACATGGAAACGGAGGCAAATACTTTCGCCAGTTCGCTCTTAATGCCCAGGGCAAATATTAGAAAATACTTTGAGGGTAAGAAGGTTGATCTACGACTCTTGGCCGGGTTGAAACCAGAATGGCGCGTTTCTATGCAGGGGTTGTTACACAGAGCCCAAGACCTAGGAGTTGTGTCCTACAATCAGGCTCGCTATTTGTGGAGCCAATTTAACGCCCAAAAAATCAAGATGAGAGAACCACCCGAACTGGATATCACACCAGAGGAACCTACGATGATGCCCAAACTTCTAAGATTGCACTTGGATGAATTGGGATATAGCTTGCTCGACCTAGCGGAGATGGTGAAAATGTTTGAGGATGAATTGATTGATTTTCAGAGGATTTCAACAATCACCACGGAGTCTGGACGTCCCCGGCTGAGAGTTATTTAGACCACCTCGCTTTTGCAGCGTTTCTAGCGATCTCCTTCCTTTTCTCAGGCGCGAGTTTTTCGGCTCGCGCCTTTCCTCCTTTCTTCCCCCCTAATCTACCCAAGGCCACGGCATGAGGATTCTTGCCTTGTTGCTCTGGCGTAGGCTCTTGCTCTACCTGGTCAGAGGTTGCGGCGCTCACGATAGAGGCGGCAAGTTTGTTCAGGTCACGCGGTCTTTTCTTTGTAGGTTTCTCGCTCATAGTGCCAGTTTATCACAGGTCATGCTTGAGCGCACTAGCTGGGCATTTCAAACTGACCCACTACCAACCAGACCGGGCGGTATGAAGGATTATTGTACTCAGGGGCTGGATGCTCCTGCTTGCTCCTGCTTTAGTTTCTGTTTGGCGCGGAATTTCCACCGGAGAGACCCCGGGGCGGCATTGCGGGATACGCGGCCTCGGGGTATGGTCTTGGAATCCGGTGTTGATCCCGGCGGGAGGCGCCCCGTGAACGAACTATAATTGCGCCTTGAGTAAGATATAAGAATTCAGGCCGAGGCCGAAGTTGATAACGGATATGCTCTCGAACACCCACCGCCCCATCTGCCGAAAAGCGGCCCGACAGGCCGGCCGGATAACGGTCTTTGGGCTGGCGCTGCTGCTGTTGCTGGCTGCGCTGAGCGGCTGTGGAGGCAAATCGGCCACGCCGCCGGAAGAAACCACCGGAGCGCAGGGCGAAAAGAAGAAGGTCTTTGATCCCAACAATCCCTTTGCCGCCGGGGTGCTGAACGCCATTGCGGAAATTGCCCCGGAGAAAAGCCCCTCGCGGCTGCTGGGGCGAATAGCCGCCGAACTGGGCTGGGAGGAACAGGTGGCCGAAAACGTCCGCCTGCGCAAGGCGGTGGAGGATGAAAAGTTCGAGGAGAACGTACAGTCCTACCTGCTGGGACTGTACTACAACAACGGCTTTACAGTGCTGCCGGTGGTGGGGGAAGGCCACCAGTTCGCCCGCAATTCCATCGTGAGGGGAGCCGTCGCCAACACCCGCCTGCTGGTCACAAACAGGGAGAAGCTGTACCTGTTGTTTCTGGGCAAGGTGGAGAATATCCAGATCGTTTATCATAAAGACGGCGTCCAGCCACAGGTTTTCACCCTGGACCCGAACGCGGTCATCGCCCTCAGGCAAAGTCACCTGGAGCATTATCTGCGTTAGGGGAGGGCTTTGTTTTACAGGGGTTTCAACATTAATTTTCCGGGAGAACCATCCTGAGCGATAACTCTGTCAACACCAAGCCCCCTCCCCGGCGGCGCCCCGGCAACCTGGTCCCCCGGGTCCTGTCCGGCATTCCCGCCCTGGCCGTGCTGGGGGGACTGATCCTGCTCGCCCCCCCGTTCATAATGGGGCTGGTGACCGCGGCCCTGGGGGCGCTTGGCTACTGGGAGTATCTGTCCCTGTTTTCCGGCCGCACCCGGGCCCGCGAACAAAAGATTGAAGGCGCGGCGGCGGACTCCACTTTGGCACCCGGCCTGCCCCTGGCCCTTTTGCTGGGTGCGCTGCCCGGGCTGGGCACCCTTTCCGGCACCTCACAGGGCCTGGCAGCGGGGCTTTTCGCCTCGGTGTTCCTGGCCGCCAGCCTGCTCCTGCTGCGTGCACCGGGGAGCAGGGCCGCCCCGCCAAAACAGGACAATACAGACCCGCTCACCGCCGCAGGGCTGGGCATGACCCTGGGGGGGCTGGTGCTCATTCCCTGGCTGGTGGGCCACGGGGCGCTGCTCATGTATCAACCCGGCGGCCACTTTCTGCTGGCGGTGCTGGTGCTGGTGCTGGTGGCCAACGACACCCTGGCCTATTTCACCGGCAGCCTGCTGGGCCGGGTCAAGCTGGCCCCAGCCATCAGCCCCAACAAGACCCTGGAAGGATC
>JAOUPZ010000432.1 GCA_029879595.1 Deltaproteobacteria bacterium
GGGGGTAAACGTGTATCCGGGTGGTGCTTTAGGACAGGGGCTGGCTGGGGCGCCAGGATTCGAACCTGGGTATGTCGGGATCAAAACCCGATGCCTTACCGCTTGGCGACGCCCCATCATGGGATGCCCTGATGACATCATCAGGATATTTACGATAGAATTCACATTGAATCTTGTCAATAGCAGCCAACCTTCCCAGGGCTTTTGGTCGTGGGCCGGATAACCAAATTAGTACCCGGATGCCTCGATGGAACTTTCTTTATTGAAGCCGCACCCCCGGATTGTGCGCAGCCGGCTGAACAATCCCCGGTACAATCTGGAGTCCCTGCATTGCGATTCCCGTCTTTGCGGCCCCCGGACGGCGTTCCTGGCCCTGAAGGGGCTGAAGTCCGACGGCCACGCCTATATCGGGGAGGCCCTGCGCGCCGGGACACCGGTGCTGTTTGTCAGTGACGCCGGGTGGTTCGAGCGCCTGGAATCAGGAGCCATCCCCGGTGCGAGCGGTCTGGAGGGCCTGTTCCTGGTGGACCAGGGGCGGCTGGCCCTGGCCGAGCTGGCGGCGGAACTCCAGGGGCATCCCTCCAGGGAACTGAATCTGTTCGCCGTGACTGGAACCAACGGCAAGACCACCGTGACTCATCTGGTGGATCAACTGCTGGAGGCCCTTGGGGAAAGCTGCGGAATCATCGGAACCAGGGGGATGCTGCTGAGCGGGGGCCGGGAGGGGGAAAAGGCTGCCTTTGGCAGCAAGTCCGGACGCACCACGCCGGAGGCTCCCGAACTGCAGTCGTTCCTGCGGGAATGCGCCGGGCGTGGCGTGACCAATGTGGCCATGGAGGCGTCCTCCATCGGGCTGCACATGCGGCGCAGCCATGGCCTGCGATACCGTGCGGTGGCGTTTACCAACCTCAGCCAGGACCACCTGGACTATCATCTGAGCTGGGAGGCATACCGGGAGGCCAAGTACCGGCTGTTCCTGGAGGAGGACACGGGGCGGGCCGTCCTAAACCTGGATGATCCGGCGGGCCGGGACCTGATGCAGCGGATTGCTGTCGAGCGGATCTCGCTGCCGGTGCTGTGCTACGGGCTGGAAACGGTGGGGGGACTGAGCGCCCGGAATATCCGTTCCGACGGGACCGGCCAGAGGGGCATGCTGCACTGGCACGGGGAATTCCAGCCCTTCCGGCTGAACATGCCGGGGCTGTTCAATATCTCCAACCTCCTGGCGGCCGTAGGGCTGCTGCTGGGGGAGCCGGGTCAGGCCGGGGCGCATCCCCTGGAGGCGCTGGCCGCGGCGGCGGAATCCTGCCGGGGAGCGCGGGGGCGCTTTGAGCGCGTGGAGCTGGACCGGCCGTTCACCGTGGTGGTTGATTATGCCCATTCACCCCATGCCCTGGAAAACCTGCTGGCGGCGGCGCGGCCCCTGGTCTCCGGGGGCGGGGGGCGGCTGGTTTTGGTTTTTGGCGCCGGGGGGGGGCGTGACCGCGAGAAACGTCCCCTGATGGGGCGGGCGGCCCGGCAGGGCGCGGACCGGGTCATCCTGACCAGCGACAACCCCCGGAACGAGGACCCGGATGCCATCCTGGAGCAGATCGCCGCCGGGATGAATGGCACGGGGATAAACGGAGCCATGGACTGCGAGATCATCCCCGACCGCCGCGAGGCCATTCACCAGGCGCTGGATGCAGCGCGGCCCGGGGATGTGGTGCTGATCGCCGGCAAGGGGGACGAGACCTATCAGGAGGTGGGAGGGGAAAGGCTGCCCTTCGATGACCGCGAGGAAATCAGGCGCTGGGACCGCGGGGGGTGAGCCCCCCGGCGGTCCGGGCCGTGCGGGAATTTCCCGCTACTGAATTTCCCGAAACTATTGGTAGCTGGTGACCGTCAAAGTGTACTGGCCGCTGCCGATGAGCTTGAAGTAGATTATATCCCCATCGGCAAAGCTGATGCCGAGGTCGGCAGACAGTCTGCACATTTCAACATTAGTCACGCAGGACGCCAGTTCATTGGTGAATTCAACGTCCGAATACACCTTGATTTCCTTGCTGGTGTTGGTTCCTATCGCATAGTCCGAATGGGCTCCGGCGGTGAACTTGTAATAGCTTGCGGTCTGGCTGGAGCCATCCTCGGGCGTGTTCAGGGTGACCTGGAAGGGAGCGCCGGGTTCTCCCAGATCGGGGAAATACCAGGGCATATCATTTACGATATGCGCTTCCTCGACGTTGACAGCAGAGGTGCCGAAACGCTCGTAGGGTCCGGCAACTCCATTCTCGTCTTCGTCCCGGTAAGCCGCCAGGGTCAGCCAGGCAGAATTGGCCGGGATAGTGATGGTGTATGAGGGGTATTTGGTGCCGTTTATGGTGTCATTGAACACCGTCCCGGTGGCCATTTCGGTTTCTATCTCG
>JAOUPZ010000433.1 GCA_029879595.1 Deltaproteobacteria bacterium
GTTAAAATCGGAAAAAATTAACCGTATGCCGGGTTTCCGGGCCAGGCCTTCGGGCCAGGCCTTCGGGTCTGGTTTCCGGGCCGGTTTGCCGAGGGAAGTGCGCAGGGGGCTCGCCGGGGGGCCAGCCGCAGAGATCTGCACCGGCTGCAAGCCGGCTTTCTGCTTAAAAATGACAGCTTGGCGCCTTCTTTAACGCTTTGATATACAAGCATATAAACAAAAAGTTGCGATTGAGTATCAAAATCAGTCTCTTTTTCATTGACTGATTCCCGGGTCGGGGCTACCATTTAATCAAGGTTAGCAAAAGGCCGGTGGATCAAATGTTAGTCTTCTCCAACCCGGAAGACACTATCTCCTCCTGAAATCCCCCGCTCCACCGGCCTCCCCCCCCCCTCCCAGCAGAAACAAGCGGCTCAGAACCGGCGCTAATTGGCGCTACGACTGGCGCTGACGCATGCACTGATACTTGCACTGATACTTGCACTGATACCTGCACTGATACCTGCACTGATACCTGCACTGATACCTGCACTGAAATGCACTGGTACCTGAAGCCTGTGTCCGAACCTGGCCGGCTGCCGTCTGCTTTGCCCGGCCCGGAAGTGAACGCGGCCAAAGGCGCGGGTATTACGGTGCGATTTTTCGCGCTGCTGTTAGAGGATATCTCAAAAAAATATTATGCCGCCAGCGGGCCGGTGGGTGCTGCCCCCCGGCATCCCCCGGAAGGGGTTGGCGAACCCCTTCGCCTCTGAATACAGCCATCAATACAATGGCATACATTGTTCCGCTTCATTAAAGCAGGTGCAGAAGGCAGCGGTCTAGAGGCCCGGCCCCTGCTGGGGCTAAAGTTGCCAATGGGCAAAAACGGGGGCAAAGCTGCCAAATTGTTTATTTCGCGCTGTTATTATTACGCTGCAAATTATTACGCGGCAAGATGGGAAGAATACAGCGTGCAGAAAACAGCGCGCAGAATATCACAGGGGCTTCAGACGGCGCTGCGAATGGTCTGGAAAACCTCTTCCTCGTAACTCCCCCACTCGGCCTTGGGCAGGATAAAGGCGGCATGACCCATTTTCTCAACGACCTTGCTGATGAAATCCACCTCGGTCTCGTGGGTGTCGCCATCACAATAGGCGATGGAACAAAGGGTCTTCAGCAGCAGGGCGCGGGCATCGGGGCTGGACAGGGAGCGCAGCCCCTCGGCCAGGCTGAACTTCCGGGTGAGCAGTTCTTCCTTGTCCTTGGCGGAAAACTTCATGGCATCGGCAAACCGGGAAAGCATTTCCCGCTCAAAGGGGTCCATATTGCCGTCTATTCTTGCGATATGAATGCCGAACAGCAGAATTATTTTCAGGTCGTTTGACGTCAGTTCGCTCATGACAGTCCTTATTTTCCGTGCCGCGGTTTCCGGGATTGAATGTCCCTTATGTTTCGGAGAATCAAGCCGCCCCGGCGCACGACCGGGCGATTCAACCGGGCTTTGCAGCTCCCAGCCGGCTGGGATAAACTGTATTCAGCCAGGTGTAAAACGGCTCCCGGCGTTCAAGGTTGTCCGGCTGTCAGTTCCCCCGCACCCGTCATGAATGCGTCAGATGGTGACTCATCATAGTAAAGCCCCTCCCCCAGGGTCAAGTGGGCGCAAGCAACCCGAACTTCTTGGAGCGAAATGCAAGGAAACAAAGGTATCTCCCGTCCCGGCTCTCCCCGCCGAAGGTCGTTTTCCCAGAAAGCGCTGGAGGTGGAGTCATCGGGCCCGCTGGGAGAGGTGCTGGCCGGTGCGCTGACCAAAAGCGGTGAAAGCGGATACCGCCTGACCCATTCCTTTCACCCCTATCCGGGGCGGTTTCATCCCGGCCTGCCGGAGCTGATCCTGCAACGGGTGGCCCGGCCCGGGCAGTGGATCCTGGACCCGTTCATGGGCGGTGGATCAACCCTGGTGGAAGCCCTGCTCCAGGGCCTGGGGGCCATGGGCAATGACCTTAACCCGGTGGCCCGGCTGGTGGCCAGGGAACGCACCAGATGCCGCGAGCCCGCCGAGGCGGCGGCCCTGCAGGGTGAGGCCGCCAGGATCGCCGGTCTGGTGGAGGCCCTTCGCAATGATAGGCACCCGCCCCGGTTCACCCGCCGCGAACTGGGCCCGCTGCGGAAGCATTACCAGCCCCACCTGCTGGCCGAGCTTACCCAGTGGATAAGGCTGATCGAGGACGTAAAGGCCTTCAAGGTGCGCGAGACACTGCGGGCGGTATTCTCCAGCGCCGTGGTCAAGTTTTCCAACCGGGCCTCGGACAGCTCCCAGGAGGAGCAGCAGACATCTTATCCCAAGGGGGCGGTAACCCGGTTCCTGACCGCCAAGACCGGCGAGCTGGCCCAGGCCCAGCGGGAGCTGGCCCGGCGGCTGCCCGC
>JAOUPZ010000105.1 GCA_029879595.1 Deltaproteobacteria bacterium
TTTTGGCCGGGGGGTGGTTTTTGTTTGATTCCCAGTTCCCTGATCGTATAGATTAAGGCAAACCTTTTTCAGCCGGAAGCGTTATTCATTCCATTGAAGGCTGTCGGCCTGTGGCTACTCCGCGTTTCGGAAAAGAAATCGGGCCGGACGCCCCGAGTACGCAATCAACATCCGAAAAGGTTTATATCTTGGCCCTGGGGGGATGCGGGTAAATTACCGGCATCACCGCCGTTCAGCATGTGCTGTCACGACCGGAAGCAGTGGATTTACCGGCAGGTTCCACCTGGGAATGTCACTGATTTGATCCCTTCGGGCAAAGATATTCGGCAGGTTCTTCAAATGGTTCGACTCACGGATAATTTCGTGATAGACATGAAACCTGGGAAACAGGCAGAATCTATCCTGGCTGATTGAACCGCGTCAGAGACAATATCCCGGCGCTTTTGACGGTTTTTGCAGCCACGGAAACATTAACTGCGGCGATACATAGCCCAGAAAAAAAACAGATACGGGTGATTATGACAAAATACGGAAACACGACCCTCACCGGTGATGTAGAAGTTGAATACGACAAGGAGTGGGCCGCAAAATTATATGACACATTCTGGAATGATCTCCAGGCTGCGACTGTAAGCGACCTCAAGCGCTCCCGGGAAGACCTGATGATCTGGCGCAGGGGTTCCGCCCAGATGGTTCTGAAGGTCAATCCGGCCCTGAACAACCTGAGCATTTACTCCGTGCTGGTTACCGGGGTTAATCCTTCCGTTGAGTTGTTCCGCCACCTGCTGCACTACAACATACTGCAACGGCGGGAGAGCCTGGGAGTGTTTGAAAAAGGCGGCAAGCTGTTCATTGTACTCAAGTACACCATGGAGCTTGAACTCGTCAGCGAGGAAGTGTTGATCCGCCATGTATACGCCCTCCAGGAAATCGCGGACCAACTTGATACCGAACTGGTCAACCAGTTTGGCGGAACGCTGCACTTTGATGACTGGGACAAACTGGATCAAAGCGGAGTGGACGGACTGCTGGAAAGCATGTTCGGTTGATTGAGACTCCGGGCCAACCCGGGGAGGGAAACTCTTCGGAGGGGGGCGGGGAGCTTTCCCGCCTGTGAAACCGGACCCCGGAAACCCGGGGCCGGGACAGCCATTCATGCGGCCAGGTCTCGCGGCCAAGTCTCGCGGCCGGGAACCGGCTCAGTGGTGACATCCGGGACATTCGTCCCGGGAAACCACGCCCTTGGCGCAACAGAAACCACCGGTGCAATACCGGCCAATGGTACAAACCGGATTATTCCCGCGCGAAAATATGTTCTGCCTCAGGTGTTTCTTGAGGAGACCGAACCAGCCTCATCAGGCCGGGTCACCTCGCTGATCCTCACCCCATAACGTTCGTTAACCACCACAATCTCACCGCGGGCCATCAGCCTGCCGCTGATGGTTATATCCATGGGCTCCCCCACCACCTTGGTAAACTCCACCACGGTGCCGATGTTCATGGAAAGAATTTCCCTCACGCTCATGGTGGTCTGGCCGATCTCAACACTCAGCCGCAAAGGCACGTCATGAATGAAGTCGATGGAATGAAAGGGAGTATCATCGTCATGCCGCAGGGACGTTCCCGAGGAGGATTTGGCCTTGGACCCGGTCGCCGCCCCGATCTGGGCATAAAGATCGTCATCCTCTTCCTGTTCCACCTCTTCGGTAACCTTATGTTCCTTTCTGTCCATTGCTGCTGGCTCCTATCGCCTGTTCGGCTTGCAGTTTGGCCTGACGGCAGTCATCGGGCCGGTTCCACCCTCCGGCTGATGGCCGGCGGCGGGATTCGGTTCCAGATGGCGGCAGCGCCATCACATCCCTTCCTAAACCACTATCAACTATCATACCAAAAATAAACCGAAGCCGCTTTTTCGGGCGCTTTTATCCCCTTGTCCGGGGGGTAAATGTTGCAATGGCCGCCAAGGAGTGTCAGAATCTGGGGAGCCGGAACCACAGGCGGGCAGGAAGCCCGCCGGTGTGCAGCGGAGCAATCCGGCAAAGGTATTTCAGCAGGAAAAGGAGCCTGAAATCGGCGCATGAGCGCCTGGGCACCCAGTTTTCCGAATCCTTTACACATGGAGGTGAGATCATGGCTACACCGGCCAGCAGATCCAGCGTCTTTTCCTCCCGCGCAAAAAAAGCCTATCGCCTCGAACTGGAGGCTTCCACCCTGTATCTGCTGATGGGTCTGGCGATAGTAACCGGGATAGTTCTGTATTACCTGGGAGTGGTTTCCGGGCTGGCCATGCGCGAGCCAGCGTCTCCCGTTAGCGTTGCCTCCCGAGTGGAGCCCACCGACGCCGCCCCGGCCCCACAGGCGGAAGAACTGGCGTTCAACAAGGAGCTGGAAAAGGAAAATCCGGCCCAACCGGGAAAAACCGCCATTGATGAAGAGGTCGCCAGCCGCACCCAGCAACTGATCTCGGAGTCCCGAAAGGAGCTGGAACTGGAGGAAACCCAGGGCAACCGCCTGGAAAGCCCCGTGGCCCCTGTCCGTCCCGCGGCACCCAGCCCGCCAGCCAGCAGCTCCCCCTCAGTTCCGCTTACCGAAAGTCCCGCGGCGCCATCGCAGGCCCAGGCCGAAACATCCTCCCCGGATTCCGGCCTCTTCAGCGTGCAGGTGTTCTCATCACAAAGCCATGAAAGAGCCCAGGAACTGATTACTGAGCTGAAAGAAAAGGGTTTTTCAGCCTTTCTCAGCCGGTATGAAACCCCGGAAAGGATGGTCTGGTACCGGGTTCGGATCGGGAAAACCAGCGAAAGCGAAGCCCATGCGCTGGCGGCAAAACTTCAAAAGGAACACAACCTGAAAAGCACCAGGGTGGTAAAGTTTTGAACAAGTCTGCGGCCTGGAGCCGCAGTCCCACCGGTTTTTCCCCCAATAAAATACCACCCCAATAAAAAAGCCAACCGTTTCTGCCCGCAAGGACATTCGGTTGGCTTTTTTTAAGCGTCAGTTCGTGCGTGCTCTGCCTGCGGCCCCGTCCCGGCCGTGCCGGGCTCGGAACTTCCGGGATCAATCCCCGGCCTGCATTCTCCTCAGAACCTCGGTGGGCTTCTTCGTCGCCAGGGAGCTCTGGTAGACCGTCTTCACGGTTTCCGCATACCATATCCCCCCTCTCTTGGAGGTAACCTTCTTGTCGTTAAGGTGCTTGGCGATCTTGTGGTAGCTGAGAGATTTGTCCCTCAACTCCCGGATGAGCTTTATGGTCTTCAGTTCGGCCTCCACCGCCACAAGCTTTTTGTTCTTGTAGGTATAGCCGAAAGGAGCATGGCCCACACGCTCACCCTTGGCGCGTTTTTTGGCAATGATCTCCCGGGTGCGGTCTGATATGCGCTTGTTGTCCCACTTGGTGACAATGTCGATAATATTCAGCGCCATGCTGCCGATTTCGCTGCGGGTGTCCAGCTTTTCCTCCAGGGAAATCAACTGCACCTTACCCTTTTTGCACAGCACCTGGATGATCTGGTTGAGCTGTCTGATGTTCCTGGTAAGACGGTCGAGCCGTGCCACAATGAGCACCTGGAATCCGTCATCACCAGACCTTTCCAGCAGTTCCCTGAGCAGGGGCTGGTTCACGGTGTTGTTGGACTCGGTGGTTTCCTTTACGACCTCAGTCACTTCAAGCCCGGTGTTGTCTGCATATTCACGGATGAGGGCTTCCTGAACATCCAGCCCCAGGTTCTTCGGTTTCTGACTCAGAGTATTGATACAGGCGTACCCGATAGCTTTCATTTTTTTCACTGCCGTAATCTCCATGATTTTATGTAAACTGAAACCAACCAATCAGTGATCCCATAAGAAAACCTAACCACTTTCTGAAATTTAAACAATCAGAAAAAGGCTGTCAAGAAATTTTTGTAATAAAAACACCTGTGACGCAGAATGCGCTTCCGGAGAAGATTCCCGGCACGATAAAAACATTTTGCAAAACAGGGCAAAACCTGTTTGTAAGAAAACAACAAAAACCAATCCTTGTTTTTAAGGCTGATGTTGTTTCAGGAAGGAGCCCTCCCCCCGGCGACGGGGGGAGAGTTGTGCGATGGGCGCTGTCTTCAGCGTTTTTTCAGATCCTTTTCCAGCCTGCGGATGTCCTCCAGCAGGACATGATCCCTGGCCAGGGATCGCGCCTCGGCCAGATTTCCGGCCAGCTGCTCTGCATCGGCGGCCTTGAGCCTGAATGCAATGCGCACCTGCTTCACTATCAATTGCGCCATGCGGTTCATGGTCATGTTGCGGTGGGCCAGCGCTTCCTCAAGCTCCAGGTCGCTGGAGGAGTTAAGGGCGGCCTCCTTGAAGTTGACCAGGGCCAGTTCCAGCACACTCATGTGGCTGTTGGGCTCTCTTTCACCCCGGGCCTTATCCAGCTGGGCCAGCCCGGTGGTCATATGCTGCCTGAACAGAGAGCGCTGCTGAACCTCCTCCTCGTTCAGGGTGCTGGCCAGCAGGCGTTCATGGCGATGCTTGTATTCGGCTTTTTCCAAGGCTCCCCGGTCGAACACCGATTGATCCTCCACCTTTGTGAAGAGCATTCTCACTATCTCACCGTCCACCTCAACCACCGGCGGAATATTCAACACCTCCGGCTGCATATTGGCCCGGAGCAACACCCTTTTTTGGTTGATCCGGTCGTTCACTCCCCTGACATTGCTGAGGAATTCAACGCTTTCAATCTTGTTTTCATACCTGGTGACTTCGGAGTTGGGCGCCGTGAACTCTATGACAAAAGGGTTTTCCAGGCGGGGTGCTCGCCCCCGGTAGTTTTCCTCGTAAATCCTGAAGGGGAAATGCCCCGGCTCAAGCTCCACCTGCCGGTCGAATACCAACTCGAACCCGAAACGCCCTGTGCCGTTGTCTGGGAATCTCTGCAGGGGTATGGACCTGATTTCCAGCAGCTTGTATGGCGTGCGCTGCACGGGCTGCCCCTGGGCCTCGTCATTGAGCAGGGCCCCCTCGATAACGGCGTGATATGCGTCAAGATAACTCAGAAACAGGCGCTCGCCGTTGGCAAGGTCAAAAACATACTGATGCAGATAGCCGTGGTCGTCACGGGCGGGCTTTATGTCCAGCAGCTCGATCATGTTGAAATCACTGACCCCGAACAGAATGGTCTGCCCGGCAAGAATATCCTTGCCCCTGTAGATTCTCTGAAACACCCGGGCCCGCAAGGCCTGTTGGCTGAACAGGTTTTTGTCCAGAACAGCATACTCGTTGCTGTCCTTGGACGGGAAAACCAGAGCCCTGTTACGTGTCAGAGTGATCAGTCCGTCCTGGGTCCACATCCGGATGTCGTTCATGTCCCAGATATGCTCGCCGCCGTTCTCCATCACAACCTTCAACTCGAATTTATCCCTTCCGGCGCTTTGTACAAAGGTCGAGCTGATGAGGTTTCCGCGGAACAGCCCCTTGTCTATCACCTGGGATATTTCCAGGGCGCTTTCCTTGTCGGCATAGCGGGGGGGGGCGGCCTGGGCGGCTGCGGATAGCATAATGGCCACAAGGGCGATTATCAGAATTTTTGCTTTTGATTTTTCAGACATCATGTCATGCACTCAAGGAGTTGATTTCCCTGGCGGGAGCCTTAATGGGTCAGTTGGCGACCCATACCTCGACATCCACGCCCTTTTTCTTGATCATTTCGGGCACCATCTGCCTCAGGGACTGCTGTCCCGGAACCACCTCCGCCAGCAGCATCGCGGCCCGCATGAAAGGAGGACGGTAGTAAATAACATTGGAGCCGCTGGGCGGATTCTTCAGTCTGGAAACGTTCACCAGTTCAACCTTCAGCCCAATGCGTTTTTCCAGCGATTTTTTATTCAGGTCGCTGATCATCATGGCCAGACTGTTGGCCAGTTCCTGGTTGTTGAGCCCGCTGAGGATGGCAATCTGCACCCTGGTGGGGCTGGTCTCCGGGTAAATAGCCGGTGAGCGCGTCTCCAGGAACGGCCCCGGAGGATTGGGAATCACCTCCGCCAGGGCTTCAGCCCCGGGCTGCCGCTCCCCGGAGTCAGAAAGCGCCTCGGGCTGCTCCTGCTGGGCGAATGCCACATGCAGCACCGGAGCCGCCATAAAGCAAACACCGAATATCAGCAGTCTTATCAGGAGCATGGATATTTTTCTCATGAAAACTTCCGTTGATTTTATTTTTCTGGTGTCCATTTATCTTCTCTGGCGGTCAACAACACCGTCCCGATTCAACCCGCCCTGAGCAGGCTGAGAAAGTTTTTCCGGTTCTCCCCTGGGCAAAAACATCCCCAATGGGTGTATTGCCGGAGTTACTGTGATAAGATGCAGGGAGCACGCCATTTGAGCGTAAAGATCAAATAAATCAATTGACATTTTTTCCCTGCACTAAGTAAATCAATACAGGGACAGTGGAAGCAAAGGTGAAAACGGAAGCATAGCCCATGGAGGGCCGTCAAGCCGAAAGCACCCTCCATCAAACCTTGAATTATTTTTTCAAAACCCCTACATGCTCATTCAGTGCCATTCCTGCAACTCCAAATACAGGCTCAACCTGGAGCACATCCCCAGGAAAAAAACCTTTGTAAGGTGCAAAAATTGCGGAGCGCCCATTTTTATCGACCCCACTGAAGAGGTTGAAGGAGCCCAGGGAGGGCTGCATCAGCCCGAAGCGGCCACCCGGCCCCCGCTGGAAAAGGAAGGAAAGGTGCTGGTGGGTTGCCCTTCCTGCCAGGCCCGGTACTGGGTGGACGGAGCGGCTGTCCGCAAGCCGGGCATAAAGCTCAAATGCACCCAGTGCGGATGGATGTTCGCCCCGCCCGCCGAGGAAGGGGCCGCGCAGGCTTCCGCCGGCAAGGTGGAGCGGCCGGATTTCTTCCCCCGGGCGGCCTACCCGGAAGAAGATGGCGAGCCCGACACCCGGATGCCGGTGCCTGACCAGGGCAAAATGGATTCAATGTTCGACGACCTTAAACCCGGCTCGCCCGCGGGGGCCCAGGAGGAACTGGGCAGACTTGCCGAGAGCGCCTTTAATGGGGAAGATGGGGGGGAAGTGGATCCTGATCTTGCTTATCTGCAGGCCACATCTTTCACGGAGGAAGGAGAGGAACCATTATCAGTAAAGCCGGTTTCCGAAGAACACAAATACCGGCTCTTTATCGATCCAAAGAAGATACAGGAGGGACCAATGGCGGACGAAACAGAAGAAAAGGGAGGAACGGATTTCTCCGGTCTTCCCCATCCGGATGACCTGCCGCATCCCGATGATCTGCCCCATCCGGACGACCTGCCCCACCCGGATGAAATGCCGGCCATGGCCGCTGAGACACCGGCAGAAACGCCGGATGATACCGGCCTGCCTCCCCTGGATGAGCCCGCACCCAAGAAGTCGGACCGACCGAAGGCGTCCATCGAGGAGTTCGCACAGGTCCGGGAGCCGGTTCCGGGCAGGCAGACCCCCAAGCACATGGAGAGAAAGCCGCAGGTTATCCTGGCGGCGGCGGCCTTCCTGGTGCTTGTTTTTTCCGCCCTGTGGGGTTTCTGGCTTTCCGGCTCATCCGGCAAGGATTCCCCCTATACGATCATGCCGGGAGCCTCGCACAAGTTTTTGCTCAACGAGAATCTCCAGGGGAAATACATCTCAAACCTGGCCACCGGCAAGAAGCTTTTCGTGGTCACGGGAAACCTGGAAAACAATTTCCCGGATACGGAAAAGGTGCGCTGGATCAGGATCAAGGGCATGGCGTATTCCGATACGGATCAGAAACAGCAGGTGGGGATGGTATTCACCTACGCGGGCAATGTGCTCAGCGAGGAAAAGCTGGCCTCGCTCTCGCTGGATGAAATCAAGGCCTACCACGGATATACCAACGGCAAGGACGACAGCAACTACAATATTCATACGGGGGCCAGCGTGCCCTTTCAGCTGGTGTTTTCCGAGACGGCCGGAGAAATCCGGCGCACCGTGGCCGAGGTGGTCAGCTACCACCACAACAACCAGGCCATTTTCATAGATCCGCTCCGCTAGCCGCCAGCCGGTTCCGCAAAAGCCGCTGACAGGGCCCCGCGGAGCCGGGCCCGGCTCTCCGGTTTTTCCCATTGTCTTTCCCCTTCCTTTCATGGTTGGATGTACCCAGGGAATCACTCCGCCAAGCGGGTTCCCGCACTCTTAAAACAGCCGCATTATCAACACATTAGCCCGCGGGCCGGTTTTTCCGGCAAGCATGCCGGGCACAGGGAAGGCAATCCCATGGCCCTGAACAGGGAAGTGGTCAATCAGGTAAAGGAGCGCGCCGACATCGTGCAGGTGGTCGGCGAGCGGGTAGCCCTGTCCCCCAGCGGCGACGGCTACATGGGACTGTGCCCCTTCCATCCGGAGAAAACCCCCTCGTTCAGGGTCAGCCCCTCGCGCCGGATGTTCCACTGTTTCGGCTGCTCGGCCGGGGGCAGCGTGATCGATTTCGTCATGCACTCTGAAAACATGGAATTCGGGGAGGCGGTGGAATCACTGGCCGCCCGCTTTGGAGTGGCCCTGCCCAGCCGGGGACAGACTGCCGCCGGAGACCGCGCCGTGGAAGTGCTGGAAGCGGCTCGCAAATACTACTCCGGCCTGCTGTTGAGCTCCCCCCTGGCCGAAGGGGCCCGCTCGTACCTGTCCGGAAGGGACTTTTCCCGCACGGGCTGGGAGGCGTTTTCGCTGGGTTTCGCCCCCGAGGGCTGGCAGAACTTCTGTGACCACGCCCGGCGGCTGGGGTTCTCCGAGTCCGACCTGCTGGCCTCCGGACTGGCGCGCCGGGGCAAAAGCGGGTCGCTCTACGACATGCTCCGCAAGCGGGTGGTGTTCCCCATCCTCAATGAACAGGGCCGCCCCATCGCCTTTGGAGGAAGGATCATTGACCCGGCAGACCAGCCCAAATACCTCAACACCCCGGAAACCAGGCTCTACCAGAAAAGCCGGGTGCTGTTCGGCTTTTCCCTGGGACGCGAGCAGTTCCGCAAGACCAGGCGCGCCCTGCTCACAGAGGGCTATCTGGACGTCATCAGGCTGCACGAACATGGCTTCACCGAGGCCGTGGCCACCTGCGGCACCGCCCTGAGCGCGGACCACCTGAAGCTGCTGGAGCGCCATGTGCGCTCGGCGGTGCTGGTATTCGACGGCGACGACGCCGGTATAAAGGCGGCCCTCCGGTCGGCTCCCCTGTTCCTGGAGCGGGGGCTGGAGGCGCGCGTCTGCCTGCTGCCGGACGGCCAGGACCCGGACGACTTCCTGCGGAAAAACGGCCCCCAGGCGTTTCAGGCCCTGCTGGAAGAATCCGGACCCCTGCTGGAGTTTCTG
>JAOUPZ010000003.1 GCA_029879595.1 Deltaproteobacteria bacterium
CGAACACAAAGCCGCCGCCGTTGCCGTTTTCATCCGGGGGAGGGCCGCCGTGCTTGTAGCCGAAGCTGTACAGGTGAATCGTGGGTTTTTCCTGCGGGCCGTTCATCATAAATTGCTTCATGGGCCGAAAAAAGCGCTCCGCCGCGGTCCGGCGTTTTCAGTCACGCACCTTTTCCCTGGTTATCTTCGCACCCAGGGCCGACAGACGGGCATCAATCGCCTCGTAGCCCCGGTCTATCTGGTGAATGTTGTGTATTTCGCTGGTGCCCTGGGCACAGAGCGCGGCGATCAGCAGGGCCATGCCGGCGCGGATGTCCGGGGTGGTGATCACGCTGCCGCTGAGCCGGGCCGGGCCCACCACTATGGCCCGGTGCAGATCCGCCAGCACGATCCGGGCTCCCATGGAAATCAGCCGGTCCACCCAGAACAGCCGGTTTTCAAACATCTTCTCGAAGATCAGTATGGTTCCCCGGCACTGGGTGGCCACCACGGTCATGATGGAGGTGAGGTCGGAGGGAAAGGCGGGCCAGGGGCCATCGTCTATCTTGGGCACGGCGTCACCCAGCTCGGTCTGCACCACCAGGTCCTGCTGGGCGGGCACCCTCAGATGCGGGCCCTCCTCCAGAGTCTCCACTCCCAGGCGGCGGAAGTTGTGCCGGATCATGCGCAGATTTTCCAGCCCCGCATCCCGTATCAACAGGTTGCCGCCGGTCACGGCGGCCAGCCCAATGAACGATCCCACCTCGGTGTGGTCGGGCATGATGTGGTGCTCACAGCCGCCTAGGCGCTCCGCTCCCAGCACCACCAGGCGGTTGGTGCCCACGCCCTCGATGGAAGCCCCCATGGCCATGAGCATCCGGCACAGCCCCTGCACATGGGGCTCGCAGGCCGCGTTCTCGATGACGGTGGTGCCGGAGGCCCCGGCCGCAGCCATCAGGGCGTTTTCCGTGGCGGTCACCGAGGCCTCGTCCAGAAACAGGTGATCCCCCCGGAAGCGTCCCGCAGGCAGTGTAAAGCGGAACACGCGCCCGCTGTGCTCCTCCACCCGGGCCCCCAGGCGCTCCAGCACCAGCAGGTGGGTATCCAGTCGCCTGAGGCCGATCCGGTCGCCGCCGGGTGCGCTCAGGGTCACATCGCCCAGGCGCAGCAGCACCGGGCTGGCCAGCAGTATGGAACCCCGGATGCGCCGGGCCAGCTCGGGGTCGGGACGGGTATCCTTGAGCTTTTTGGCATGGAAGCGCCAGGAGCTGCCCTCCCCGGAGGGAGCGGAGAGCTTTTTCACCTCGACACCCAGCCCCTTGAGCAGGGACATCATGTCGCGGATGTCCGCGATGTCCGGCAGGTTATGCAGGATCACCGGCTCGGCGGTCAGCGCCACGGCCGCCAGCACGGGCAGGGCCTCGTTTTTGTTTCCGGAGGGCCTTATCTCGCCGTTGAGCGGGTGGCCGCCCTCCACTATCAGTTTTTCCAATTTTCCCCGCTGTCTTTTATGGGTCTGCGTTGCCAGATGCGGTACTGCCCAGGGCCGCAAAGGCTCAAGCCGGTTTCAATCCCGATGATGTCATAAGCCGGGAAGTTATTCCAGGGCCGGCCCGGCTGGCCAATTTCAGCTGGCCAATTTCAGCTGGCCAGTCTCAGCTGTTCTGCCGCGGCTATTCGGAGGCAAAAGTGAAGCTGACCACCTCGGTGGTGACCTTGCATTCCTCACCGTTGACGATCACCACCGTTTCCTGGAAGTCCTCCTGATCCTTTATCCGGGCCTGCACCAGAAACGCCCCCGGCGCCCCAATCATGGTGGAAAATCGCCCCTGCTGCTCCTCCTTGGCCGGGCTCAGGGTGGAGCCGTCGTGGGAGAACATCACCTCCACGCCGGGCAGGGCCCGTCCGTCAGGGCTGTTCACATGCACCAGCACCGATGGCGCGGCATCAGCCGGGCACATGGTGGCGCTGGCATTGCCATCCGGGTTGCGACCCTGGACACAGCCCGACAATGCAGTTGCCGCCAGGGCAATTGCCGTCAGGGCAAAAAGCTTTGCTCCCGGCCGGGCCGGGATTCCCATCGGCAGGCATCCCCGGCCGGAATCGTGGTTCTTGCAGATCATTTCTTTCCTTTCCTTGTTTACCGTTTCAAAGTTTACTCGCTTCAACTCAGGAAGCCTTTCCCCGCGATTCCCTCGCGGAACCCAGATAGGCCGCCAGCACGCAGATCGCCGCCGGCGTGACCCCACTGATGCGGCTGGCCTGGCCCAGGTTCAGCGGCCTGTGCCTGTCCAGCTTTTGTACCACTTCGCGTGACAGACCGGGAATTCCCTCGTAGGCCATGTCGCCGGGCAGCACGATTGATTCCAGTCGCCCGAACAGCGCCAGCTGCGATTCCTGTCTTTGCAGATAGCCCTCGTACTTTATTTCCGTTTCCACCTGTTCGCGCACCGGGGCCGGGTAGGCTGCTATTTCCAGCGCGCCGGACACCACCTCCAGCTCCGCCATGTCATCCAGCCGCATGGAGGGACGGCGCACCAGATCCGCCGCGCTGACTGCGGTTTTCAAGACGGGCTGCCCGGCGGCCTCAAGCTGCCGGTTGACCTCCGGCGTGGGCGTAAGGCGCAGATTCCTCAGCCCCCCCGCCAGGGCGTCGATCAGGCGCTGCTTTTCACGCACCCGGGCCATATACTCCTCCGGCAGCAGGCCGATGGCGTGTCCACGGGCGCTCAGTCTCAGGTCCGCGTTGTCCTCGCGCAGACGGATGCGATATTCGGCCCGGCTGGTGAACATGCGGTAGGGCTCCTCGGTGCCCTTGGTGATCAGGTCGTCAATGAGCACTCCGATATAGGCCTCGTCGCGGCGCAGCACGAATGGCCCGGCACCCCGCACGCTCAGTGCGGCGTTGATGCCCGCCACCAGTCCCTGGGCAGCGGCCTCCTCATAACCGGTGGTGCCGTTGATCTGCCCGGCGAAGTACAGATTGCCCACCTCGCGCGCGGCCAGGGTGGGCAGAAGCTGGGTGGGGGGCAGGTAGTCGTATTCCACCGCATAGCCGGGCCGCACTATCTCCACCTGTTCCAGGCCGGGGATGGTGCGCAGATAGGCCAGCTGCACATCCTCCGGCAGGCTGGTGGAAAGACCATTGGGGTATATCTCCGGAGAGTCGAGCGCGGTGGGCTCCAGGAACACCTGATGCCGCGTCTTGTCCGGGAACTTGACGATCTTGTCCTCGATGGAGGGGCAGTAGCGCGGCCCCACACCGGTGATGGCCCCGCCATACAGCGCGGAGCGGCCCAGGTTCTCCCGGATCACCCGGTGGGTTTCCTCGTTGGTGTAGGTGATGAAGCAGGAAACCTGGGGCAGCGGGGTGGCGCTGTCCCAGAAGGAGAACTTGCGAATGGGGTCGTCGCCCAGTTGTTCTTCCAGGCCGCTCCAGTCGATGCTGTCCTTGTGCAGCCGGGGCACGGTGCCGGTCTTGAGCCTGCCCAGCCGCAGGTTTAGCCCGGCCAGCGCGCCGGGCAGGATGTTGGAGGGCGGTTCGCCCATCCGGCCGGCCTGCTGCTGGCTGTGTCCCAGGTGGATGGTGCCGTTCAGGAAGGTGCCGGTGGTGATGATGACCGTGCGTGATTGCCACTGCCTACCATCCCGGGCGGTAACTCCGGCCACCGCTGGAGACCTGCCGTTGCCCGCGCCACCGGCTGCAAGGAGTCCGTCCACCTCGGCTTCCACCACATCCAGCCCCGGCGTGTTTTCCAGCACCTCCCGCATGCGGCTGCGGTAGCGGAACATGTCGGACTGACAGCGGCTGCCCCACACGGCCGGGCCCTTGGAGCGGTTCAGGACGCGGAACTGGATGCCGGTCTCGTCGGCGTTGCGGCCCATCTCCCCGCCCAGGGCGTCTATCTCCTTGACCAGATTGCCCTTGGCCAGCCCCCCGATGGCCGGGTTGCAGGGCATGTGGGCTATCATCTCCCGGCTCATGGTAAGCACAAGGGTGCGGCAACCCATGCGGGCCGCAGCCAGCGCGGCTTCGCAGCCGGCGTGCCCGGCTCCCACCACTATCACGTCATAGTCTTGCATGCACTGAAACCAGCAGTTTATTCATGGCGTCCGGCCCCTGTTTACCAAAACCGGCTTTTTTTCGCCTCTGTTATGTTGGTAATGGTTATCCGCCCAGTATAGCAGCAGTTCGGGTCTGTTTTGCTATTTTTTCAGCAGGCCCCGCAGCCTGCCGGTAATTTCCCGGGCTTTACCCGCAAAGTTCTCGCTGAACCCCGGTTGTTCATGGCGTTGCAGAAGATACTCCCCGGTGCGCGGCAATCCTTTCTGCGCCTACCTTCCAGCGCCTAACCTTCCAGCGCATAGCCCAGGTGTATGATTCTGTATGGCAGCATGGCTGCTGCTCCGGCCCAGCGGGAAAAAGCCCATTGGGGTAAAAAGCCCAGTGGGGTAAAAAGCCCCGTGGGATAAAAAGCCCAGCGGGGTAACCGGCCCTTTTCAGGGGTTGACCTCTTCTTCGATGATGGTCAGGGGCTTGCGCTTGACCTGCTTGTAAATCCGCCCCAGGTACTCCCCGATGATCCCCAAAAACAAGGAGTTTATGCTGAGGGAGAGCAGGATCAGGATGGTGGTGGTGGCAAAGCCGGCGGGCCAGTCCTGCCCCAGCACAAATTTCCCGATCAGGTATAAGATCCCCCCGGCCAGGGTTATCAGCGAGGTTATGATTCCGAAAATACTGGCAACCCGCAGCGGCACAATGGAATGGTTGAGGATGCCATCCAGGGCCAGCGCCATCAGGTCGAAAAAGGAAAACTTGGAGCGGCCCCGCTTGCGGTCCTCCCGTTCGTAGGCAATACCTTCCTGGGGAAAACCAATGCCGGCGATGGCCCCGCGCAGGTAGGGCTGCATATCCTCGAACTCGCGCAGGGCCTCCACCACCTGCCGGTCCACCAGCCGGAAGTCCCCGGCGTCCAGCGGCAGATCGTCCTCGCTGAGCAGGTTGATGGTGCGGTAGAACAGCTTGCGGCCCAGGTTTATCCCCCACCATTCCTTGCGCTTGGCCCTGACCCCGTATACGACCTTGGAGCCCTGCTCCCATTTCTCGAGAAAATCGGCCACCAGGGAAGGGGGGTCCTGCAGGTCGCAGTCCAGCTGCACCACCGCATCCCCGTCTGACCTCAGGTAGCCGGTGAGGATGGAGCGCTGATAGCCGAAGTTCCGGGAAAACCGGTAGCCCCGGACTTTTTTGTCCCGGGCCGCCAGCTCCTTGATGATGGCAAAAGTGCGGTCGGAGCTGTGGTTGTCCGTGAAGATAATCTCATGGTCATACCTGCCCTTTAGCTCCTTCATCAGGTCGCAAACGGCCCCGTACAGCGATTCAACGTTTTCCTCCTCGTTGTACGCCGGAACCACAAACGAAATTTTCTTTTTCCGCACAGCCATCAAATCAACTCCCTGTTTCTCCGGCAGGTTTATTTTCCAGGCACCTGGAAATACCCTCCCGCAAATCCACCCGGCTGGTCCAGCCCGGCAGGGGGCGTCCCCTGTCCCAGGGCTGCATCACCTCCCGGGGACGATATTGCCTGCCCCCCCAGGTTATGTTCAAGCTTTTTCCGGCTACCTGGGCGAATATACCCGCCAGCTCCTTCAGCGGCACCGGGTTTCCGGATGATACGGCGAATTCCTCCCGGGGCTCCCCCTGGTCGTCCAGCAGCCTTTGGGCCGCCAGCAGAAACGCCTCGGCCACATCGTCTATATACACCAGGTCCACCAGCTGCTCACCGGGCGACATGGCCAGCTCCTCGCCGGTTCCGGCAATCTTTTGCAGCAGATTCATCAGCTTGGGGCGGGGGTCCCCCGGGCCGTAGGTATCAAAAAGCTTCAGGGTGACGCACCTGATGGAGCAGGCGTTCACATAATAATCAACGATGGCCTCAAAGCCCTGCTTGGTGGCGGCATAAAGGCACACCGGGTCGTATTCCGCGTTGCGGTAATGCTGCCAGGAAGTGCCGGCGTTGACCAGCAGGGCCGTGCCGGTCCGGTCCATGGCCTCCAGCAGTTGGGTGCCCAGCAGGATGTTGCTGGCCACCAGTGACTCCACGTCCTCCGGCTGGTGGGCGGCCAGAAACCTGGAGGCCAGATGGAACACCACATCGGGGCGGGCCTGCCGCATGATGCCTATCAGCCCCGTGGTGGACCCGTCATGGACATGCCTGCGCAGCCGGGGAGTCCCGTCCGCTCCCGGTGCCTGCTCCCGCACAAGCAGGTCCACCTCCCAGCCCTGGTCAAGCAGCCGCTCCACCAGATGTGAGCCCACAAAGCCCGTACCTCCGGTGACCAGGGCCCGGGCCGCCCCGCCGGTTTCCTTGTGGCTGCTAGGGGGCATAGCTGAACGGGCTCTGGAATTGGGCAAGCGGAGGAAAATCCGCGTCCCTTTGTGATATCACCGGCTGCTCCACGGGCCAGGGAATCCCGACGGAATTCCACAGGATCCCCCTGTCGTGCTCTGGGGAATACACGGTGCTTACCTTGTAAAGCATGATGGTCTTGGGACTGAGAGCGCAAAAGCCATGGGCGATACCGGCGGGGATATAGGCACAGTTGGCCTTCTCCGGGGTGAGGGTGAGCAGCACATGGCGTCCGTAGGATGGCGAGCCCACCCGCAGGTCCACCAGGGCGTCCAGCACCCGGCCCTCCAGGCAGCACACCAGTTTCACATGATCGGCCGGGGGCACCTGAAAGTGCAGGCCGCGGATCACGCCCTGCTCCGATACCGTGTAGTATTCCTCCCGGTAGTCTGTTTCCAGGCCCTGCCCGGCAAATATATCGTGGTGGAACAGCTTGACGAAGCTGCCCCGGGCGTCCACATGCCGGGGCGGGGTGATCTCGTAGCAGCCCGGAATAGCCAGCTCGGTGCGCTCAAAGCTCATGGAGTCCCTTCAAGGAATCCCCGCAGAGCCCCGGCCATGAAGTCGATCATGTCCTCGTTCAATCCCGGATAAATACCAATCCAGAAGGTGCGGTTCATGACCAGATCCGTGCTGGCCAGATCCCCCACCACCCGGTGGGGCCGGCCCTTGAAGTAGGGCTGGCGGAGGATGTTTCCGGCGAAGAGCAGCCGGGTATGGACATTGAGCGAGTTCAGGTGCGCGAGCAGGTCTTCCCGGGAAAACGGTGACTCGGGCTTTAAGGTCAGGGGGTAGCCGAACCAGGAGGGATCGGACTGGGCGGTGGCCCGGGGCAGGATAAGATGTTCCTCCAGGCCGGCCAGCCTGGTGCTAAGGGCCTGGAAGTTGTTCTTCCGGCTTTCGATGAATCCTTCCAGCCGGTCCAGCTGGGCATTGCCCACGGCCGCCTGCATGTCGGTGATCTTCAGGTTATAGCCCAGGTGCGAGTAAATGTACTTGTGGTCATACCCCGGGGGAAGCTCCCCCAGCTGCCACCCGAAGCGCTTCTTGCAGGTGTTGTCCTTGCCGGGCGGGCAGTAGCAGTCGCGGCCCCAGTCACGGAAGGATTCCACCAGGGTCTTCAGCAGGCTGTTGGCGGTGAACACCGCCCCGCCCTCGCCCATGGTGATGTGGTGGGCCGGGTAGAAACTGAGTGTGCCCAGGTCCCCGAAGGTTCCCACTTTCTGCCCCCGGTAGGTGGAACCCAGGGCATCGCAGCAGTCCTCCACCACCCACAGCCCATGCTCACGGGCCAGGGCCATGACCGCATCCAGATCGAACGGATTGCCCAGGGTGTGGGCCAGCATGATGGCCCGGGTGCGGGGGGAAACCGCCTCGCGCAGCTGATCCACGTTAACATTGTAGGTGGGCAGGGAGACATCCACAAAGACCGGCACCAGACCGTTTTGTAAAATGGGATTGACGGTGGTGGGGAAACCCGCCGCGACGGTGATCACCTCGTCGCCGGGAACCAGGGCCCGCTCCCCCAGCCGGGGGGAGGTCAGCGCGGTCAGGGCCAGCAGGTTCGCGCTGGAGCCCGAGTTGGCGGTGAGGGCGTATTTCACGCCCAGGAATTCACACAGCCTCCGTTCGAACCGGTCGTTATGGCGGCCCGTGGTCAGCCAGAAGTCCAGGGCCGATTCCACCAGGGCCTGCATTTCCGGGGCGCCCAGCACCTTGCCCGAAACCGGAACGGCAGATTTGCCCGGCTGGAAGGGCTGCTTTTTAAAGGCCAGATCGTGGTATTCACCCACCAACTCCAGAATTTTTTGTCTCAGAGCTTCGGTATCTTCCATCATTCCACCCGGCTTGTGGTTAAACCGCCCACGGCATTTCCTTTTCCCTGGCCCGGTTCTGGTAGTCTTCGATCTGGCCCGTGGTGAACTCCAGGCACCGGAAGTCCCCGCCGGCCAGCGAGGCCCGGTACCAGTCCACGGTAACCCGGACCGCCTCCGGCAGTGAGAACACAGGGTTCCAGCCCAGCAGACCCGCCGCCTTGGAACAGTTCAGCTGAAGCAGGCCCGCCTCGTGGGGCTGCACCCCGCCGGAGCCGTCCCGCCACTCTCCCCTGCCCCAATGGCCGAGAAGAAGCTCCACCACATGCCCAACGCTTTTGTTGGCATCGGTGCCCGGACCGAAGTTCCAGCCGCCGCGATGATCAATTTTCCCGGCGCCCATGCTGGCCGCCAGCCACAGGTATCCGGAAAGCGGTTCCAGGACGTGCTGCCAGGGCCGCACCGCCGGGGGATTGCGCACCTGGATGTCCTGCCCCTGCCGGAGCGCCCGGAAGCAGTCGGGAACGATACGATCCTCGGCCCAGTCCCCCCCGCCGATCACGTTCCCGGAGCGGGCGGAAGCTATTTTGGCAGGATGCCCCCCGCCTGTTGTTCCCGCGGAGGAATCCGGAGCGCTGAAAAATGAGCGCTCGTAGGCCTGGGCGACCAGTTCCGCGCAGCCCTTGCTGGAGCTGTAGGGATCGTAGCCCCCCATGGCGTCGTTCTCCCGGTAGCCAAATTCCCACTCCCGGTTTTCGTAGCACTTGTCGCTGGTGACGTTCACCACCACCCGGACCGAGCCGGTCTGGCGCACCGCCTCCAGAACATTCACGGTGCCCATCACATTGGTTTCGTAGGTTTCCGCGGGGATCCGGTACCCGCGGCGCACCAGGGACTGGGCCGCCATGTGAAACACCACCTCGGGCTGGTGCTCCTGGAAAACCTCGCCCACCAGCTCTTTGTCCCGGATGTCCCCCATGTGGGAATAGAAGAAATCCTCCCGCTCCAGATCGCCGAACAGGCCCTCGCCCTCCGGGGGCAAAGCCAGCCCCACGATCTCGGCGCCCAGCAGTTTCAGCCAGGCCAGCAGCCAGCCCCCCTTGAACCCGGTATGGCCGGTGACCAGCACCTTTCTGCCCTGGAAATAATCAGCGAACATTGGCCTCTAGCCCCATATCTTCCAGGGCGCCTCGCCCTTTTTCCACAGGTCTTCCAGCAGATCCTTTTCACGCAGGGTATCCATGGGCTGCCAGAAGTCATCATGAAGGTAGGCCTGCAACTGGCCGTCTTCGGCCAGGGTTTCCAGCGGGGCGCGCTCTAAAATAGTATCGTCCCCTTCGATATAATCCATGACCTGGGGCTCGAAGACGAAGAACCCGCCGTTTATCCAGCCTTCGCCCACCTGGGGTTTTTCCATGAACTTTTTAACCTGTCCGTCTTCAATGGCCAGCCCGCCAAACCTGGCCGGGGGCCTCACGGCCGTCACCGTGGCCAGCTTGCCGTGCCCCTGGTGAAACTCCAGCAGTCCCCTGATGTTGACGTTTGCTACCCCGTCGCCATAGGTGGCCATGAAGGTTTCGCCCCCGATCCATTTTTCCATCCGCTTGATCCGGCCGCCGGTCATGCTGTTCATCCCGGTGTCCACCATTGTGACGCGCCAGTCCGGCACCTTGGAATTCAGGGTTTTCACCCCGCCGGTTTTCAGGTCGACCTCCAGGTCATTGAACTGCAGGCTGTAGTTGGCGAAGTACTGCTTGATGACCTCCGACTTGTATCCGCAGGCCAGCAGGAAGTCGTTGAAGCCATGGGTGGAATATATCTGCATTATATGCCAGAGCATGGGGCGGCCGCCTATTTCCACCATGGGCTTGGGCTTGCTGCCGGTCTCCTCGGCAAGCCTGGTTCCCAGCCCCCCGGCAAGTATAATAACCTTTGTCATGGGCTCAGCTCTTGTTCTTTCGGATTTGCGAAGATTTCCCGAAAGCCGGTGAATTGGACCGGGATCCGGCGGGTTCTCCCTTCTGTCTTGATAAAACAGCCTTTGAACCCTTTTTTCAACCGTTCAGGCGGACCACCCCCTGCTCCCCTGGGCTGCCGCACTACCTGCCGCACTACCTGCCGCACTGCCTGCCGCACTGCCTGCCATACAGGCGGCCATATTGCCGTGCTCACTCTCCTGCACCGACGGCCCCCGGCAAGGCTGCTCCGGCAACCCGGGTTTTCCGCTATTTCTTTCCGGAGGCAGGCCCGGCAGCAGCAGCGCCTTTGCCCTTGGCGGCGCTGTTTTCCTTGATCAGCCTTTGCTGAACCAGGTCCAGTATCATATTTATCTGGGGTTCTTTCTCCACCATCAGCCTTTCATCCAGCAGTTGAATATTCTCATCGGTGGGAGCCAGATTGGAGGCCAGCCAGGAGGCGGAGTGACGGACGGTAGTATCCTGGTGCTTGATGTACTCGGCGAAAATTTCCTTCATATCGGGCTGCGAGACGCCTTTGTATTCCTTGACCGTATCCAGTAACAGCCGTTGTTGCCCTACCGGGGCGGTTTTCAGCTCCGCCTTTATGAAGCCCAGGTTGGTCTTGTTCGGATACAGTGCCAGGGCCTTGATGGCCTGCCTTTTAACCGTGGGGGTTTCCTTGGGGTCGCGGATAAACTCGCGCAGCAGCATTTCCACATCCTTGCTGGCCGCCTCAAGTCCGGATTTGGTGAACCCGTGCTGCACCTGAAGCGCCGTTTTCAGGGCCGCCGGGTCCTTTTTTTCCGCCGGCGGGGGGGCGGGGGTCCCGCCTTCATGACTCTGTTTCTGCACGCTCCTCATATAATGAGGAACGTTCTTGGACGCATCAGGATTGGACAATGCAGGTTCGGCCGAAAGCATCGCCAGCGCAGGCATTAAAATCAAGGCCCCGGCGGCCGTCTTAAAAAAATTACGCATGAACACACCCCCGTGTTTGCTGTTGATTGAATGTATGTTTTCCCCTGGTGTTTCCAATCTTACCCGGAAATCGTTGGAACAAAAACTTTTTATTTATCACATCACCTGGTGGCAGGATTCAGCCTGAGCACCCGTCCCTGGTCCGGCGTAAGGGCGGGAAAGCTTGGCCAGATGGCAATGGGGAACATCAGATTGGCGGCGTCCGGACAGTTTGCCGGCCCGCCGGGCAGGCCCAGTTCAAAGCTGGTGCACTGGGCGGTATCCCCCACAGGGTCATACCCCCTGATATCCGTGAGCCCTTCATTGGTCTGCGAGGTGTGGAACAGGCCCAGGAAGTGCCCCAGTTCGTGTGACATGATCGCGCCCAGCATCTGGCCCGTGCCGTCACCCTGGTATTCCACCACCACGCCGGAAACGATTGTCCCCTGCAGGCTGAAGGGCCCGGGCAGCCCGGAGGAAAAGCCCAGCACTCCGGCCGGATAGCCGGGAACGCCGATCTGCCCCACCACGAATATATTCACGCCGTCATGGGTGCAGTTCTCCGGATAACCGGCCATCATGGCGTCCAGCTGGGCTATGGAATACAGCCCGGTGTAGCTGCTGGGAATGACGTTCACGGAAGTACTCAGGGCAACGGAAGCCTCGGCGCTGGCGTAAATCTGCTGCAGAATGGTCAAGGCTCCGTCAACCTCCGGGTCGGCCAGCGCCGTGGCGGCATCGGTAATGCCCGCACCCACGCCCGTGGCCACCCAGATGTTCACGCTGAGGCCGCGGGAGGCCGGCCCCTGGGTCTGGTAGTATACATACGGCTGAAACGTATCGGCCTTCAGGAAATACCCCATGGCATCCAGGCCCGCTATGGGGAAGGTGTATACGCCCGGTGACAGTGGGCCATTGCCCGAGTTGCCGTTGTTGGGGAAAAACAGGGCCGGTGCCTGATTGTTGAACAGGCTGAAGGGGTACGCGCTTCCATCCAGTGTGGCAAAGGACAAAGGCGCCTGACCGCCCGGACCGGTGATATGGTAGGTTCCACCCAGAAAATCCGGAAACATGCCATGCTCGATCAACTTCAGATTGGGGTTGGTGCCCACCAGAGCGATGCCGATGCTTTCTATGGGAAATCCGGGATCGGGTATGGTCACATCGAAAGTTGTGAACGCGGCGTTGACGGGGGCCACCGCAACCTCTCCGGGCGCCGGGGTATAGGTGGAGCCCAGGGTGCATGACTCGGGCATTACCCGCGGGGCCGTTCTGCGCTTGCCGGCGCTGCCCTCACAGGAGCCAAGGAGCAGGATAAGGGCCAGCAGCAGGGCCAGCAGCAGGGCCTGCGCCAGCACCGCCGCCGACTGAATCCTGACGTTGGATCTGACTCCGGTGTTCCCGTCCTGCCGGCGAAATGTTCTTTCCATGTTCTGCTCGCGGAACATATTCTCCCCTCTGTCACGCTCTGACTCTGTCCGGTTTTGTTTGACCCGCCTGTTTATTCAACGCTCCGGCTGTGTCCAGGGAACATATTAAGGGCAGCCCTCCCGATAAAATAGCATCCGGAGAAGCCGACGCCATCTTGCCGGAGGTGAGATAAACCGGCCGCCAATCCTCCCGGTCAGGTCAGCAGCCAGACAGCCGGGGAACATTGTACCATAAAATCAACCAATTGAAACCTGGAGGCCCCTAGCGCGCCCCCTTGTTCCAGATAAAGTTGGATATGCGGGCCAGCTCTTCGGGCTGCAGAACGCCCGGATGGAAGCTCCCCCCAATCATCCAGGTAGGGTAGGACTTGATGTTGTTCTGGACGCACACCGGGGCGCGGGGGCCGTTTTTGCCCTGCGGGGTGCACTCCACATACGGCAGACGCTCCACCGAGGCCCCGAAGATCTTCTTCTGCTTCTGGCAGGCTCCGCACCAGCTGGCCCCGTAAAACTTGGCGCCGGTCTTGTCCAGGTGGATGGCCAGTTCCTTCAGCATGGGCTCCTCCGGCCCGGCGGCGGCATCGAAAACCCCGCTGTAGTGCAGGTGCAGCACCAGCACCAGCACGGCGGCCACCGCGGCGCTCTGCCCCCACCAGGCTCCCCAGGAGAACCCGGCTCCATACAGGGGGCGTTGCAGCAGCGCCACCAGGAACAGCGCCGCCAGGATTCCCAGGTTTATCAGGCAGTAAAAGCAGGCCGCCTCGATCACGAAAAGGGAGACTACGGAAAGATACACAGCATAGGCCAGCCCCGTGAAGGCCAGCAGGGAAACCACCTGCCACTGGGCACCGGCCTTTTTCACCGAGAAGGTCACCCAGGCGATGACGCCGTAGAGCACAAAGCCCCAAAAGGATACCGTCACCCCCAGCAGCGTTCCCCAGCGGCTGCCCTGCACCAGGTCGCACGAACTGCCCTCGCCGCAGGCCAGAGGCTCCGAGCCCAGCCAGGAAACCAGCGTGAGATAACCCGTCAGGGCCAGCCCCACGCCGCATATTGCCAGAATGGGCCAGTTTGGCCAGGGACGTGTGCGATCCGGCTCCAGCCGGGTATGTTGATGGTGCCCCGCCCGGTGGGCCTCGTGGCCACCCTTTTCAGGGCCAGACCGGGACTCCGCCGCTTCCCCGGACGGTTTGGCCTGCTGGACCGACTTTGATTTATGGCCTTTCTTCTTCCTGGAGGACATCTGGACTTTCTCCCTTGCTCAATCTGTATATTGGTGATTTTCCTGTGCTGGCCATACCCCTGAACCGGCCCAGGCCCCCTGGGACTCAGGATTTATCAGCCTCGGCACGGCTGCGGAAATATTCGCTGAAATAGCTGTACCCTGTCCACATCGTCAGCAGGGCCGCCGCCCACAGCATGCTCTTGCCGGCAATTTCCACCTGCCAGCCAAACGGATTATTGCTCATGATGAGGGTTCCCGTGGCCACCATCTGCAGGGTGGTCTTCCATTTCACACCCTCCACCGGAGGCAGGGGCACGCCGTCCATGGCCGCAACCTGCCGCAGCGCCGATATGGCGAACTCGCGCATCAGCACAATTATGGTGGGCACCGGCCCCGCATGCCCGGCCGCCACCAGCATCACCAGGGTCGCCGTAACCAGCATCTTGTCGGCGATGGGGTCCAGCAGCCGGCCCAGCGAGGTGACCTCACCCCGGTAGCGGGCCAGATTGCCGTCGATATAGTCGGTGGCCCCGGCCACTGTGAACACCACCAGCGCCAGCACATTGCCCCAGGGCCGGTCAAAGAACAGCAGCAGCATCAGCACCGGAACCAGTATGATGCGCAGCATGGTCAGCTGGTTGGGCGTAACCCAGCTGAAAAACCGGTAATATTCATCAAAAGACGACTTCATGCTTATCCTCCGGGCTTTATAACGCCCGGACCATTGTTGGTGGCACTGCGCACCGGAAGCCCCCCGGCCATCCGGCAGGATACTCAGCACCGGGGCCCCCAAAAAAACGACCCGATCTGTGATTTGCGTAATGGATCATACTGTTATATTATATTACTCACGCATGCCAGAACAGTACTCCAGCCGGGAAAACACTGACGGTCGTGACTTTTCCGCAGGGTACTCACGGCAGCGGAAACATCCTGCGGGAAATACAGACTCCGGGCACAAGGGAGCCATCCAGCGGAGTTTCACGGAGGATGTTTTCAAAAAACATTGCAACTTTCTGGGCACGGCAAAAGCATATACTGTTATAGGCAAGGCGTAAATGGCCCAGGTACGATAAACGGAACGGATACATTCGAACGCATAACGACTGTATCCGCTCCGGCCAACTCGGGGAAGACGGAACAATCGGATACCGAAACCACCTGCGGAACCGTTGGAACGGCGTTGAAGGCCCGCCGGGAAGCCGGTAAAGGAACAGGCCCCCTGAATGTCCTGATAGGGGCATTTGCGGGCTGAAACCAGATTGACGATGGGGAACTGACTCAATGACACTTTCGCTGCTCAGCCTGAACTATAAAACCACTCCGGTGGAACTGCGTGAAAAGCTGGCCATTTCCGCCGCCCACCTGCCGGAAATCATCCAGGAAGCGCGCCAGGGCGCTGATCTTGAAGAACTGATGATTCTATCCACCTGCAACCGGGTGGAATACTATCTGGTGGACAACCCGGAGGGCAACGGAACAGCACGGCTGGCCGAATGGCTTAACCACCGGTTTCTGGTGGAGCCGGGCGAACTGGATCATTCGGCGCTGTTTCTGGATAACCAGTCCGCGCTCACCCACCTGTTCCGGGTGGCCTGTGCCCTGGAATCCATGGTGGTGGGAGAGCCGCAGATTCTGGGCCAGCTCAAGGACGCCTTCCGGCTGGCCTGCGAGGCCGGCACCGTGGGCGCCGAGCTCACCGGCCTCATGCCCAAGGTATTCCGCACCGCCAAGCGTGTGCGTACGGAAACAGGTATCTCCCGCTTCGCCGTTTCGGTGAGCCATGTGGCCGCGGACCTGGCCGCGAGGATCTTCGACACCCTGGAAGACAAGACCGTGCTGGTGATCGGGGCGGGCGAGATGGCCGAGCTGGCCTTGAGCAACCTGCGCCGCAAGGGCATCAACCGACTTCTGATCACCAACCGCACCTTTGCCAACGGGGTGGCGCTGGCCGAAAAATTCGAGGGCGAGGCCGTGCGCTACGAATCCATGCCCGAGCACCTTGCCCAGGCCGATATCGTGATCAGCTCCACCGGAGCCCGGGGATATGTGATCGACCAGGAAATGGTGCGCCAGGCGGTAAAGACCCGCCGGGGCAATCCCATGTTCTTCATCGACATAGCGGTGCCGCGTAATATCGACCCCAAGGTCAACGACCTGGCAGACGCCTACCTGTACGATATCGACGACCTGCAGGAAGCCGCCGACTCCAACCGCAAGGAACGCGAGCGGGAGGCCCACGCCGCCCAGGAGATAATCACCGAGGAAATAGCCCGCTACGGCCAGTGGAAATCGGCCGGTCAGGTCACCCCGCTGGTGACCGCCCTGCGGGAACACTTCACCACCACCGGCAAGGCGGAGCTGGAAAAAACGCTGTCACGGCTCAGGCACCTGAACGACCAGGACGCCGAGCAGATCAGGAAGCTGGTGCACTCCATGGTCAACAAGCTGCTGCATCTGCCGTCCACCCGGCTGAAGGTGATGAGCGACGAGCCCAACGCCGGGCTGTATAGCGATATTATCCGGCAGATGTTCGATCTTTCCCCGCTGGCTGAAGCAGCCCCCGAAGGCGAATCCGGCACCGGCAAAAAATCCGGCCCGGCACCGGATAAGAAGATCGTGAACTTCCCCCCTGGCCGGAAGAGCTGAAACGCCTTCGGCCAGCTATGACAAAGCCCACCCCAAAACCAACCGGAAAGCAGGCTGAGACCACGCCGAATAATCAGCCGGAGAATCAGCCGGAGCAATCACCGGCTGATATGCCGGCAGCCCAGGCCCGGCAGAAGCGACCCCTGGAAGGGCTGACCATGCTCAACACCCGCGAACAGAACGCCGCCGGAGTGCTCACGGACAGACTTGAGGAAGCCGGGGCCAGGGTATTGCTGAGCCCGGCCATCACCTTTGCCCCGCCGGCCGACTGGGAGCCTTTCGATGAGCGTATCCGGGGGCTGACCCCCGACGACTGGATCGTCTTCACCAGCGTCACCGCCGTGAACGCCTCCTGCGACAGGCTGCGCCAGACCGGGCACGGCACCGGACCGCTCAAGGGCAGCCATGTGGCCGCCGTTGGCAGCAGCACCGCCGGCGCATTGCAGCAAAAGAACATCCGCGTGGATCTGGTGCCCCGGATTTTCCAGGCCGAGGGCCTGCTGGAGGACCTGCGCCCCCTGCTCAGCGAGAACAGCCGGATCTGGTTTCCCCGGGCCGAGCAGGCCCGCGAGGTCATGGTGGAGCAGCTTCAGGCGGCCGGTTATCAGGTGAGCGTCACGCCGGTCTACCGCACCATTCCCCCCCCCGAAGGGCTGAGCCCGGAGGCCCGCGAGGCCATACTGCAGGGCACCCTGGACTGGATAATCTTCACCAGTTCCTCCACGGCAACCAACTTCAGCGCCATGCTGGACGATGAAACCCGGCAGGCACTTCAGCGGCGGGTGCCCCGGGTGGGCTGCCTGGGAGCGGTCACCGCCGACACGGCTCGCTCCCTGGGCTTCCAGGTGCACGCGGTGCCCGAACGGCAGAACCTGGATGGCCTCGTGGCGGCCCTGATAGACGCGGCCCGCCCCACCGGGCCCGGCAAAAAAGCGGAGGAGGCATGAGCGCCAGGACTCAGCCGGAACTGCCGGGGCTGGAAACAGCAGAAAAAGCCGGTGCGGAAACCGCGCCCGCCGAGGAAACCCCCCAGGCCAGAACGGCACGGCTGGCCGGCCAGTTTCTTGTGCACAGCTACCTGTACTACCGCCTGGGCGAAACCGTGCTAGCTGACGAGGAGTTCGACCGGCTGGCAGATGAATTGCGCGGGCTGCTGCCGGAACACCCGGAGGCCGTGGAACCACACGGCGCCATGCTGGCCCAGGCCCTGGGACCGGAGGCCAGCGGCCACCAGATCCGCGAGTATCCGCCCCCCATCATCACCACCGCCCTCAAGCTGCTTTATGCCAGAAGCGGGGAGCGCGAAGGGGTGGATTTCCAGGAATTTGCCGAGCGGCGGGGGCACCGGGTGATCAGCGCCCGGGATAAAGACTAGGCCCGCCCCCCACCCCAACAGGCGACCGGAATCCAGGTGTATGCCCCCCGCGGAACGCTTTGACAGCCTTGCGCACCGGGAGCGGATGATTTTATCATGGGACCCAAAAGCCGGCCCGCTCCAGAGGCTGGCCATTGCCGCGAAACTTCATGGGCCTTCACCCGCCATGTCAAACACTTTCCACAAGAACCGCAGCGCCGAACGCGGCCCGGTCAGGAGACCCCTGCGACGCAACACCCGGCACTCACTGGAAAACTCCATGGACCAACGGTATATCGAGACTGTTCGCTCCGCCAAGGCGATCCTGCGCAACCTGGATTATCTGGATGAATCCGCCACCTACGGCCAGCGCACCGAACTTTGCCGGCTGCTGGCCAAGGTGCGGGACCGCCTGGAGGAGTTCCTCAAAGCGGATGAACAGGATGAAGGACTCTTTATCGGAGAAGAATAGCCGCCGGCCGCCCCATGGCTACCAGGACGGAGTGCTGACCCTGCTGCTGCACGTTCAGCCCGGAGCCTCCAGCACCGGCTGGAGCGGATGGCACGGCGGGCAGTCCATCAAGCTGCGCGTGGCCGCCAGGGCGGTGGATGACGCGGCCAACCAGGCCTGCATAAAATTTCTGGCCCGGGCGGCCGGGGTTCCCAGGAGCAGCGTCAGCATCACCCGGGGCCTGCGCTCGCGGGAAAAAACTGTGAAGATAGAAAACGTAACCCCGGAACGCTATCAGGCGCTGATACGGGAATGGACGGACTGAGCCGCCCCGCGGAATAAAGGTGAAGCACCCACTTGAAGAACCTACCGGAGAAAAAATTGCCCCCATACCATGGAGCGGAAAACAGGCCCCCCCAGACGCAGAGAAGCGTCCGGCGGGTGTTGCTGGGCGCCTTGCTCATTCTGGCGCTGGGCCCGGCCGCCGGCATATGGTCCGGCGGGCAGGGGCTCATTTCCCGCGCCGGAGCCCAGGAGCTGGCCGGCACCATGGGCGAGCTGAGGGCCATTCTCGCCGTCCGCAACGCCCAGGACGCCAAACGCCCCGAGGAGGTCATCTCCACGGCCGGCAGCTATCTTCAGCAGTTTCCCCAGGGGCGTTACGGCGACGAGGCCCTGCTGGCCCTGGGTGATGCCTACCGGGAGCAGGGGAAGAACGACGAGGCCCTGGAAGCCTATGAAAGACTGCCGCGGGAGTATCCCATGAGCCCCTTTGGCGAGCAGGCCCGGCTGAATACCCTGCCCCTGCTGGACTCCCTGGGCAAGCAGGAGGACGCCCTGAAGGCCGGGAAAAAACTGGCCGAAACAGGCAAGGGCACCGTGCAGGGGGACCAGGCGGCCCTGTGGAACGCCCGCAAGCATTATGAAAAAGGCGACTATGCCTCCGCCAGGGGCGCTCTGGGCGATGTGAGAAATCCCAATGCCCTGAGCGAGGATGCCCAGGCCGAGTATTTCCGGCTGATGGCCCTGTCCCTTATCCGCACCGGACAGAGCGCCTGGAGCCCCCTCCAGGATTATCTGAAGCGCAAGGACAGGCCCGAACGCAAGGCCGAGGTGCTGATGGAAGTGGCCCAGGTGGCCCAGAAGGCCGGACGCCGGGAGGAGGCTTTGGGGTTCTACCAGGCAGTGGTGGAGCGCTATCCGGTGCCCGGACAGTTGGACGAGGCCCGGTTCCAGTACGCCGAGATGTTCCGGACGGTCAAGGTGGAATCGGCCCAGGGCATGGCCCGCCGCTCCGGGTTGACCCAGGCCGTCGCTCTGTACAGCGATTACCTGGGGCTGGAAAAACCCCGGCGGTTCGCCGAGGCCATCAAACGCCGCGCCTTTCTGCGCCGGGAGCTGGGACTGAAGAACGAGGCCCTGGAGGACTACGAACTGGCCGTGCAGAAAGACCCGGCGCTGGCCCGCGATCCGGATATCCTGCTGGGGCAGGCCGTGCTGAATGTTGAGCTGGGCCGGGAAGCCCGGGCCAGCGAGCTTCTTGAAAAGATGGACGCCGACGGGGAGGTATCCCAGGATACCAAGGGCTCGTTGCGGCTGGAGGTGGCCGCCATATTCTACCAGCGGGAAAACTGCGTGAAGGTGGAAGCCCTGCTAAATCCCATGCCGGTGATCAAGCAGCCCGACCTCCGCAACCGGGCCTTCTTCATGCGCGGGTTCTGCCGCTACCGCAAGGGGGATATCCAGAAGGCCATCTTTGACCTGGAAGGCCTGGTGCGGGACCCGGCCTATCAGCACCTGGTGGCCGATCCGCTGCTGGCCGCCTACGACCAGACCGGACAGCACTCCCGGCTGGTACACACCACCGAGGAACTGCTGCGCTCCGGACAGCTGAAGCCCACCCCCGAACTGCTCCAGCGGCTCTCCCGGGCCTACGTCAGGCTGGGGGAGCCGGGTCTGATGCTGAACACCCTCAAGCGCCTGGAAGCAGAAAACCCCGGCCTGGCCGCCAGCATCGAATTCCAGTACCAGCTGGGGATGGGCGAGCAGTCCCAGGGCCGTCCGGACCAGGCCCGGGTGCACTACCGCAAGGCCATCGCCGCCCACAAAAATCCGGGCGTCCAGCCACCGGAAGCCTATATTCTTTCCCTGGAGGCCATGCAGGAGCTGCTCACAGCGGGCAAGCACTTCGACTCCATCGCGGAACTCCATACGGGGGCCGATCAGTTTTTTGCCAACTGGCCCCAGCAAAAGCCACGCCTGGAGGCCCTGAAGGACAAACTGAGCCTGGCCCGCTCGCGTATTACCCTGCAGGGGGGAGACATCGAAAAGACTGTCGCCGGGCTGGAGAACGATCTGAAGAAGGAAGGCTGGAAAAGCCCGGAGCAAAGGGGCCGGCTGGCCTCGCTGCTGGCCGAGGGCTATATCCTCACCACCCGGCCCACCAAGGCCCTGGGTCTGTACGACACCCCCAAGAAAATCAAATCCTCGAGCGGGCAGGAATACCAGGAGGCCCTGGCCGCCGGACTGACTCCATTTCTGACGAATCTGCCGGAACCGAAACCGGAGACCCCGGGACGGGCCAAGCTCATCGCCATCTACCAGAAGACCTTCGACCTGCTGCCGGCGGACAGGAACGCAGACCGGCTGAAGGTGGGTCTGAGGCTGGACGGGCTATACAAGGACACCGGACAGCACTCCAAGCGCGTGCCGGTCATTGACCGGCTTTTGAAGGAGCAGACCGCCCGCGAACAAAAGGACATGCTGACCGCCAGGAAGATCAGGGGACTTCTCGACCTGAGCGGCGCCCTGGTGGAAAAAGGCAAGCCCGCCCAGGCCCTGAAGCATCTGGGGCAGGCCCGCGAAATACTGCCCTCCGGGGACTGGCGGCTGGAATACGAGGTGGTGAGCGGGTTCAGCAGGGCACACCTGGCGCAAAAGTCCTATCCGGAAATAATCCTGGAAAACGAGGACATCCTGCCACGGCTGCAGGACGCCCGCCTGGCTGACCAGCTGCGGCTGTTCCTGGGGCAGGTGTACCTGGAATGGGGCAAGGAGGCCGCCCTGGAGAAAAACCACAAATCGGCCCGCATCCGCTTTGCCTACGCCCTGGATAACCTGCCCGCCACAGACAGGGAAAGAAGGGGCGTGGCCATCAACGGCCTGGGGACGGCCCTGCGGGCCGAAGGGCGACCCCAGGAAGCAGCCCGGCTCTTTGAGGAGCTTCATGCCAGTCTGCTGGACAGCACCGTGCGCCGGCAATACGCCCTGTTCCTGGGCCGGCTGTACCGCGAGGAGATAAAGGAGCCGGGAACCGCCCGGCAGTGGCTGGAAAAGGCCGACAACGGCAGCAACGATGAACAGGCCGCCGAGGCGCAGTTCCTGCTGTCGGATCTGGACCTGGAGGACAAGAACCAGAAGGGCGCCCTGGACAGACTGCTGGCGTTGAATAAAAGAGGCCTGGAAAAAAACATCTGGATGGTTCCGGTGAACTACCGGCTGGCGGTGCTGTACCACCGGGTAGAAAAAATGACCGAAGCCCTGCAGCATTATGAGAACGTGAACGGCGAAAAATCGGCGGCGGCCAAAAAAAGGCACGCCCGGCTGATCAAGCAGTCCACACAGATGGTCCGGGAGATAAAGGCCTACCAGAAAGCGGGCGGCGGGTCCTCCGGCAAGGTAAAGGTACCCAAGGTGGGAGCCGAATGAAAAGGAGTATTCAGGTCAAGACCGGCTGGCCTGCCACCGGCTGGTGTGATAGATAATCAGATGCCCCGCCGAACCGGACGCCGGGTGAAAACAATGGCCCGGGACGCCCCAGGCCGCTGTTTTTCCGCTGAAGGCCGCCGGATTAACCCTAACCCCGCAGACCAGGCACCATGTTAGATTTGCTGTTCAATGGGCAGGCACCGCTGTTTTTTCTGCTGCTGATCGCCCTTGTAATCTCGCTATCCTTCCACGAGTTCGGCCATGCCCTGCTGGCCAAGGTGTACGGGGATGACACCGCCCAGCGCATGGGGCGGCTGACCCTGAACCCGCTGGCACATATCGATCCGGTGGGGCTGCTCATGGTGGTATTCGTGGGATTCGGCTACGCCAAGCCGGTGCCCACCAACCCGCGGAACTTCACCTCGCGGTGGGCCGACCTGTGGGTTTCCGCCGCCGGGCCGGGAATGAACCTGCTGCTGGCCTTTCTGGCGGGGAACATCATGGTGCTGGGGCTAAGCAACGGCTGGGAAATGTTCCAGTCCCAGGGGGTGCTCATTTTCATGCGCTACCTCACCGGGATCAACCTGTTGCTGATGCTGTTCAACCTGATTCCGCTGGGCCCCCTGGACGGTCATTACATCCTGCCGTATTTCCTTAACAGGCGGCTGGCCCGGATCTATGTGGATTTCAATGCGCAGTATGGGACCATGGTCCTGATGGGGCTGTTTCTGCTCAGCTTCGCTGGTATTCCCGTATTCCGGATTCTGATGAAGGCCGCCGACAGCATCATCCCCTGGCTGATTATCTTTTAGGCGATTCGGCGGCAATGCTTCTGCCGGGCCGCTGGCTGCGGCCCGGTCTCCATTTTGAAGGCACCCGCCATATCTGCCCCATGCGGGCATTTTCTTTCCGGTGGGCATTTTCTTCCCGGCGGGCACCGTGGCGGCGTGTTTCTCACCCGCTATTTTGGGCGGCCGTTTTCCCGGCCGTTATAGCCGCGGTTTTCCCGGCAGTTTTCCCTGCCGTTTTAGCTGCGGTTTTCCCTGCCGTTTTAGCTGCGGTTTTCCCTGCCGGTTTCGCAGAAGTTTTCGCTGATGTTTTCACTGTGGTCTTGGCTGCCGTTTCGGCTGCCGGTTTCGCGGCAGGCTTATCCTTGGCGGCAGACTTGGAAGCGGCCTTGGCACCTGTCCGGGCGGCTGGTTTTCCAGCCGGGGTCTTGGGCTCCCGGGAAGCCGCCGACTTTTCGGCCTTTCCGGCAGGGGCTTCCTTTTTTCCGTCTTTCGCGGCTCCGTCTTTCTTCGGCTCGGCCTTTCCGGCAGGAGCCTTCTTTTCCTCCACGGCCGTCAGGTCCTTTTCCAGGTTGCTGCTTTGGAAAAGAATCGTGTTTTCCCCGGACTTTTCCTTCAGGCCATCAAAGGGGCTGGTTCTCTTTTTCTGAACCGGCAGCTTTTCCAGGGCACTGGAATCGGTGATCTCGTGAAAACTCTGGAAAATAATGCCCTTGTTGGCTCCGGCAGCAGGCTGCTGGGGGGACGCCTTTTGAGCAGGGCGTTCCATGGCCTTTTGAGCAGGGCGCTCCATGGCCGGGCGTTCCATGGCCTTTTGAGCAGGGCGCTCCACGGGCGGACGTTCCATGGCCGGGCGTTCTGCGGCTTTCTCCATCCTGGGAGCAGGGACCGGCCGTTCCGGCTCGGCCTGGTAGTCGGCGGATTCCTCCTCCTCTTCCACTTCCACTTCTTCCACCTCATCCTCGAATTCATCCAGGGAGGTGTAGCCCCCCTGCCGCTCCACATACTCCTCTTCGGCGGGTTCGCCGGGCGCGGCATGCATTTCCTCCCCGGGGTATTCCTCCCCGCCCCGGCGGCGGCGGCGGCGCCTTCTGCGCCTCCGGCCTTCTGAGGCCTCTACGCTCGAATCGGCTTCCCCGTTCTGAACCTGCATTTCTTCTTTCTCGGACTCGGGCTCGGACTCCTGCTCGGCCATCCCGTGACCCGAGAGCTTTATCATGTGCCCCATGGGCAGGTCAGGATCGACCTTGAGGGTAAGGATGATATCGAACTCCAGCTCCAGGTCGCGCAGGGCCTCACGCTTGTCATTGAGCAGCATGTTGGCGCAATCCAGGGGGATATCTCCGTAAATTTCCGAGTATTTCCCGGTGGCGGCCAGTTCCCTGATCTTGCGCAGCACATTGTTGGCGCTGGCGTTCACGGTGGGGATGTGGCCTGTGCCATCGCATGTGGGGCATTGAACACGCAGGCCCCGCGTGGTTTCCATGTCCACCCGCTGACGGCTCATCTCCAGCAGACCAAACTGGGAGATCGTTCCGATGGTACAGCGGGCCTTGTCATCCTGAAGCGATTCGGTGATGACCTTTTCCACCTTGGATCTGTTTTTCGGGGACATCATGTCGATAAAGTCGATCACAATCAGCCCGCCCAGATTTCTCAGCCGCAACTGCCGGGCGATCTCCCGTGCAGCCTCCAGGTTGGTATGCAGCGCCGTCTCCTCAATATCCGAACCCCTGGACGACCGGCCCGAGTTGACGTCCACGGTCACCAGAGCCTCGGTGCTTTCCAGCACGATGCTCCCCCCGGAAGCCAGCGAGACCTTGCTGGAATCCAGCTCTTCTATCTGACCCTCCAGGTGGTAGGCGCTGAACAGCGAGGTGTCCCCCACATACAGCTTCAGCCGCTTCTGGAACTTGGGCAAGGTGGACTTGAAGTATTTAAGGGCCTCCTGAAACCCCTCGGGATCATCCACCCAGACCTCGGAGACATCCGGCGAGAAAAAGTCGCGCAGCACCCGCACTATGGGCCCGGATTCCTGATAGACCAGGCCGGGCTTTTTCATGGCGTTGAATTTATCCTGTATTCCCCGCCACATTTTGCGCAGGGCGTCCAGATCCCGTTTCAGTTCAGCGATGGGCTTGTCTATTCCCGCGGTGCGGATAATCATGCCCATGTCCTCGCCGGCCTGGAGAGCCTCCAGGATATCCTTGAGTCTGCGCCGGGTTTCCATGTCCTCGATCTTGCGGGAGACTCCCGAACGTTCGCTTTTGGGGCTGCACACCATGTAGCGGCCGGGGAGGCTCACGAAGGTGGTCAGGGCCGAGCCCTTGTTTTTCAGACCCTCCTTGAGCACCTGCACCATTACCGTCTGGCCCTCGCGCAGCACCGACTGGATGCGCGGGCGCCCCTTGGCTGCTCCGCCCCCGCCGAACAGCGAGAGGTTCACATCGCTCAGGGAGAGAAAGCCATTGCGATCCTCCCCATAGTCCACAAAGGCGGCCTGAAACGACGGATTCACCTTGACCACCGTTCCGCGGTAGATGTTGCCTACCGTTCTTTCCCGGTGTGTCTGCTCCATGTGAAGCCCCACCAGTACCTTGTCCTTGGTCAGTGCGATCCGGGTTTCATCCTCATGCACGTTGACCAGCATTACCTGTTTGCTCATTCCATCATCCTGTCAAATGGCTTTTCTGTACCTTTCAGCGAAAGCCGTCTTTAAAAAAACTGTTCCGAAAAACATTCGCGGGAACATTCCCGCATACCTGTCCCAGGCTTTGGTTCAAGCCATCGGGTTCACATCTGGTCACCGCAGGGGTCCCCGGTGGGGCCTGCTGACCTTGAATCGTCCGGTCAATATTGTATAGGGAGTGAAAGACCTGCAGCCGGCCCGTTCCTGGGGAGCGGAGCTGGCGGGGAAGTTCTGGAGGCAGCCATTGCTGGCCTGAAGACTGCGGAATAATTCTGGTGTTCCTGGACGCCCCACCGGCATTTTCCACCGGCTTTTTTCCGGTGGCTTTTCACCGGCGGCTTTCCGCCGCGGTTTTCGGTGGCGGCTTTATCCAAAAACTCTGATCCGGACGCAATTCCCGGAGCCTTTTCCGGCTTCGGTTTTTTGGCGCGGCGGGGATTTCCCGGTGACCGGTCCGCCGGCAGGGCGTCGGTCATCCCGCCGCCGTGTTGTTCCGGCTGTTCTGGAACGTCTTACCGGGCCGGTTTATCACCGCCCCTTGTTCCGCGCGCCCTTTGTTTCCTGGTTCAGGCTTCGTATTCCATCGGCCGGTCTAAACCGGCCACCTCTTTGTATCTTCCGTCTTTCCGGCGGCTCTTCAACCGGCTGGTTATACCCTCCTGCCGGGAGCCATCCATTCCTTGTACCTGACCTGCCGTATATTCCTTTTGTCCATCACCCCGGTTCATATATCACCCGGGGCGGCATGGCGGGCTTGTAAAACTTGCGCCGCCGGCTTATTCAATTCCCGTATAAAAAGACTGACCCTTTTGCAGGCATAATAAATCGCCTTATTGAATGATCCACGCTAACCAAGGATAAAGTCAATGTTTTTATTGATTTTTTTAATTCCTTGCCCGATTTACGACAGGAAAAAGGGGCGGAAAACAACCCCTTTTGAATAAAACAGTGAGGGGGCTGAAGGTGCGCTCTGGCACGGCGGTTCACCCTGGGGTAGGCTGGTTTAATGAACGATTTCGCTGAACAAGCCGCCTCCTGGATGCATGAACTGGCTCAGGATGCTCTGGGAGTGCAGGTGCATGGCAGCGAACCCATGCACGGCGGCGGCTCCAGCCGCGTTTTCCGGCGGATGAACACCAGCGGCGGCTCCATGGTGGGGAGCGCCGGGCAGGATCTGGCCGAAGTGCGGGCTTTTCTGGCCTACACCGCGCACTTTGCCGCCCGGGGCATACCCGTACCGCGCATTCTGAGCGCGGACCCTGAACGCGGGCTGTATCTGATGGACGACCTGGGAGGCCACACCCTGGCCGACAAGCTGCGGCAGTGGCGCGCCGAGCCGGACAACCACCCGGTTATCCTGAACGCCCTGCACGGGGTGGTGCGCTGGCTGGCGGCCATCCAGGTGCGCGGCGGTGAGGGCCTGGACGTTACCCTTTGCACCGAGGGGCCCGCCATGACCGCCGGGGTCTACCGGGCCGACCTGGAGGTGTTCTTCCGCCACCTGTCGCCCCATATAGCCGCCGGGCTGACCCCGGACGACTGGGTGCGCTCGGACCTGGACCGGCTGGTGGAGCACCTGGAGCGCCTGCCCACGCAGCATTTTTGCTACCGCGACTTCCAGGCCCGCAACATCATGTGGCACAGACGCCCCCTGCCCGGCCCCGGCAACGCGCAGGCTCCCATCCCCCTGGAAACCGAGGGGCCGGTGTTCCTGGACTATCAGTCCGGCAGGCGCGGGCCGTTGGCCTACGACCTGGCGTCGCTGCTCTACAGCCCCGACAGCGGCCTGGACGACCACGAGCGCCAGTTGCTGATCCACGCCTATCTGGCCGCTTTGGACGGCGAGGGCGTGCATCTTGACCACGGTGAGTTTCTGGAGGGCTTCTACCCCATTGTGCTTATCCGCAGACTGCAGGCCCTGGGGGCCTATGTGCGCATCGGCACAGACGGCGGCAAACCGGAGTATCTGGAAAAGATCGCCCCCGCGCTGGATACGCTCCAGGGGCTGCTCGGCA
>JAOUPZ010000434.1 GCA_029879595.1 Deltaproteobacteria bacterium
TTTACCTCCGAGACCTCCGCCTCCTACAGGAACGTCGACGACGCCTCCGAACTGGAACGGGGCACCATCAAGGAAATCCGGGGCAGCCAGGGCTTCGGGTACCCCATCTGGCCCCCATTCAAACTGGACATGTCCCTGTCCGCCACCAACCGGATCTATACCCGCAAGGGCATGGACTCCATGAAGCTGCGCACCTTCACCACGTCCTTGTCCTATAACACGATCAACCACCCCATCTTCCCCTCCGCGGGAAGCAACATCATCCTGACCCAGTCACAGATCGGCGGGCAGGTTCTGGGAGGCAGCACTGAATACAGGCGCTACCGGCTGCATTACCAGAAGTTCATTTCGCTGAACACTGAAAGCACCCTGGTGTTCATGGCCAAGATGCGGATGGGGTGGCTGGAAAAAGTCGGCAACAACACCATTCCACTGGAGGACCGGTTCCGCCTGGGAGGAATGACATCGGTGCGGGGTTTCCGCAGCGGCGAAATCGGCGGGCCTTACGGCTACCGGATGAAGGGCCTCAACGAGGTGACATTTCTGGCCACCGATGAAAACGGTCTGCCCGTTATCGGCAGCACCGGCCAGCCGGTAAAATCCACGGTGGACAGCCGCACCATCGGGTTCTCCGAAAGCCAACTGGCACAGCTGGCGGGAGGAGGAACCAATGAACGGGTGTTCAATCTGGAACTGCTGTTCCCGCTGGCGGGGGACAATGTGCGCGGGGTCGTGTTCTACGACGCGGGCCAGGTCAACTCCGAGGCTCATATGTACGAACTGCTGGGGGAGAAGGAACCGGAGTTCTTCTATCTTTTGCAGAGCATCGGGGGAGGCATCAGGCTGATCACCCCCATGGGGGTGTTCAGGTTTGAATACGGCTATAAGCTGAACCCGGAAAAAGGCGAAACCCCGGACAGGTTCGACTTCACCATCAGCACCTTGTTCTGAGAACCCCTCAGGCGCTCACCGCCCGGACGTCAGTCCCCAGACAGCGGAAGCACCTCCTGCGTGCGGCTGCCCGAGGGCCGGGTGACGCCCTGCCCGGAGCGCTCCGCAACCTGCCCGGAGGAAAGGGCCTCGCCCAGGGGCCCCGGAAGAGTGGTGTCGATATCCTGGGTTATGTTTTGCGCCGCCTGCTGGCAGTATTCGGCCAGCACATCCATGCCGATGGAGTTGCGTTTCAGCAATCGGGCTGCGCGCAGGGTCGTTCCCGAGCCCATGAACGGATCAAGCACCACGCCGCCTTCGGGTGAAAACAGCCGGATGAACCAGTCTGGCAGACTGTGGGGAAACGCCGCGCTGTGATTGCGGTTGGAGCATTCGGTGGCCAGGTGCAAAACATTCGTGGGGTAGGCCAGGGAGCGTCCCACCCAGCGAGATACCTTTTTGCCGAAGCCGCTCTTTACCCTTGACTCGTCCCGCACCTGATCCGTCTCGCTGAGGTTCTTCAGCCTGGTCTGCGCCCACTCGCCCATGGGCACCCGCACGGAGTCCTGATCCATGTAGAAGCTGCGCTCCAGGTTGAACTGCAGGCAGCGCTCCCAGGCATCGCGGAAGCGGTTGGGCCACTTGCCGGGATAACAGTTTTTCTTGTGCCAGATGAACTCCTCGGTCCACAGCCAACCCAGCTCACGCATGGCCAGAATCAGGTTCAGGACGTAGGGGTGGCGCTCACCGGCGACCACTTTTTCCTTGATGTTCAGGATGAAGGTGCCCTGGGGCTTGAGGACCCGTTTCAGCTGGGCGGCCCGGGGAATGAACCATTGCACATAGTCGTCGGGGCTGATTCCCCCGTAGGTGTTCCTGCGGTTATCCGCGTAGGGCGGCGAGGTCACGATCAGGTCCACGCTGTCATCCGCCATTTTCTCCAGCAGCGTCAGGCAGTCCCCCAGGCGCACTTCCACGGCTGCGGGGTGTTCCCCCAGGAGTATGGTGCCGGCGTTTTCTGCCTGAACATGCTGGCGGCTTCTGCCTTGCGGACCAGCCTGGCCTGAATTGCCGGCCTTGCCAGCCTTGCTGACCTTACCGGCTTGGCTGCCCCTGGCGGCCTTGGCGGCTTTATTCCCGGCCTCCCCGCGTTGTTCCTTTTTTAACTGGATTGCTTCTCCCATGCCCTCCTCGATTTCCTGCCTGACCGGACCTGCTCACGCAGGCCGTGGTTCGTCCCTGAAGTCCCCCCGGAAAAAATCAAATGCTCCTTTTACCCCGGTGGGGATACAAGTGCCGTGCCGCGGCCGGGCCGTGCCGGAAATTCCAGGCCCGGGAGCATTTTTTTTGCGCTCATATGCTCTGTGGTGTTTTACTGGGAACACCCTTTCGCGCCGGTGCAAGGCTCTGCCGGTGCAAGGCTCTGCCGGTGCAAGGCTCTGCCGGTGCAAGGCCCGGCAAGCGG
>JAOUPZ010000435.1 GCA_029879595.1 Deltaproteobacteria bacterium
GGGGCTGGGTTCGCTCAAAGGGGCGCTGCTGGCCAGCCTGCTGATCGGGGTGGCCGACACCTTTGGCAAATCGCTGCTGCCGGAGCTTTCCTCGGTGATGGCCTACGCCCTGATGGCGCTGGTATTGCTGCTGCGCCCCCAGGGGCTTTTTTCCAGGGGATAGGCCATGGGCAAGGCGCAGAAAACCGGGACGGCGCGGGGCGGCGGAGTGCTGTGGCCCAGGCCCCTGCCGGCATATCTGGTACTGCTGGCTTATCTGGTACTGCTGCCCTGGCTGCACGGCGGGTTTTTCACCCACCTGGCCGGCAATGTGCTGGTACTAGGGCTCTTCGCCACCAGCCTTAACCTGCTGGTGGGCTACGGGGGCATGATCTCCCTGGGCCACGCCGCGTTCTTCGGGGCGGGAGCCTACGCCACGGGAATCATGCTTCAGGAGGATATTACCAGCCTGTACCTGGTGCTGCCGGGAAGCCTGCTGGCCAGCGGCCTGCTGGCGGCGCTGGCCGGACGCCTCAGCACGGGGTCGGCCGGCGTGTCCTTCATCATGATCACCCTGGCCCTGGCCCAGCTGGTCTATCATCTGGCCCTGAACAGCGACTACACGGGCTCCACTGACGGTCTGCTATTGCTGCAGCGCCCCCTGGTGTCCCCGCTGCCCCTGGATCTGGAAAACCCGCGGCATTTCTACCTGTATGTACTGCTGGCCTGCTCTCTGGGGGGGCTGTTTTTGAAACGGCTGGTGGACTCCCCCTTTGGCAGGGTGCTCCAGGGCATCCGGGTGAACGAGGAGCGGATGGCCTCACTGGGCTACGCCACCCGGAGCTACCGGCTCCTGGCGTTCATCATCGCCGGCACCCTGGCCGGGCTGGCCGGCCACCTGTTCGCGCTCTCGCAGAACTTCATTGATCCTTCCAGCCTGAACTGGAACGTCTCGGGGCAGGCGCTGATCATGGTGGTGCTGGGAGGCGCGGGCAGCTTCTACGGGCCTTTGCTGGGGGCGCTGGCCTTCAAGCTGCTGGAGGAAACCATCAGCGGACTGACCCCGCACTGGATGCTGCCCCTGGGGCTGATTCTGGTGCTGGTGGTGCTGTTCGGCCAGGGTGGGCTGGCGGGGCTGGCCGCCTTAGTGTGGCGCCGTGTCCGCCCCACCAGACCGGGGAGGGAGGAATGATCGGACCGGCAGAAAACCTGTATGACGGCCGGGAGGATATCCTGCTCCTGAAGGGCGTGCATAAATCCTACGGGGGCAGGGTGCTGGCCAACCGTGACATCAGCCTGCGGATGGGGCCCGGAGAAACCCGCGCCCTGATCGGACCCAACGGAGCCGGCAAAACCACCCTGCTGAACCTGATCGCGGGGAACCTTAGGCCGGACCGGGGTGAAATCTATTTCCACGGGACACCGATCCATCCCCTGCCCCCGGACAGGGTGGCCCGGCTGGGCGTCGGGCGCACCTACCAGCGCGACAACCTGCTGGACGAGTTCACGGTTTTCGAAAACGTCAGGCTGGCCCGGCAGAGAAGCCACCTGGGAAGTCGAAGCCTGTGGTCCTGGTGGAGCCGGGCGGAGGACCGGGAGGAAATCAACGCGGCCGCCCGCGAAATGCTGGCGACCCTGGGTCTGGCCCAACGGGCCGGGGCGCGGGCCGGGGAGCTTTCCCACGGGGAGAAGCGACAGCTGGAACTGGCCATGGCCCTGGCCGCCGGCCCCAGGCTGCTGCTGCTGGACGAACCCATGGCGGGCCTGTCTCCGCAGGAGGGCCGGAAGATCACCGGCATCCTGGAAAGCCTGAAGGGAAGCCACGCCATCCTTTTGGTGGAGCATGATATGGACGCGGTCTTCACCCTGGCCGACAGCATTTCCGTGCTGGTGGAGGGCGCCCTGGAGATCACGGGCGCCCCCGAGGAGATCCGGAACCATCCGGCCGTCAGGAGGGCCTATCTGGGTGAGGAATGAGCCCCGTTAACCAAAAAGCGCAAACACCATGCTGGCAGTAGAAGACATTCATACATACCATGGCTCCAGCCATATCCTGCACGGGGTCAGCCTGGAGTTACGCGCGGGCGAGGTGGTTACCCTGATGGGCCGCAACGGCATGGGCAAGACCACCACCATGCGCAGCATCATGGCGCTCACTCCGCCCCGGCGGGGGCGGGTGCTGCTGGACGGGGTGGACATGGCGGGAGCGCGGCCCCACACCATGGCCCGGGCGGGGCTGGGATATGTTCCGGAGGACCGCCAGGTATTCCGGGCTCTTAGCGTGGAGGAAAACCTGCTGATCGCGCAACCCCGCGCCGGAATGCCCCCGAACAACAAGCTGCCGGACGCCTGGACGCTGGAGCGGGTCTACGGGCTCTTTCCCCGGCTGGCCGAACGCAGACGCCACTGGGGCA
>JAOUPZ010000436.1 GCA_029879595.1 Deltaproteobacteria bacterium
TCCCGCGTTTCGGCCTTCTCCAGGTCGCCCGCGCCCAGCACCAGGTGCTGCTGGATCAGGTCGTTGCCCAGCCACTCTGAGGCCAGGGCTTCCACCTGCTCGCGGGTCAGCCCCCCCCGCAGCAGGTAGCCGGTGGCCGAATGCACATGGTACCCCGGAGCCAGGGGCCGGCCCAGGCGGTATTCCAGCGATTCCTGGGCGGTGCGGCCCACGTTGTCGGTCACCCCGGGCCGGAAGCCCACCTCCACATACCAGTCGAACTCACCGCGGGCCAGCACCTCGCCGTTCACCAGGGTCTCGTGCAGCACCGGGTCAGTGAACAGCTCGCTCCCCAACGCGCGCAGGGCCGCCTCATCCAAGCCATTGCTGCCCAAGCCATCGCTGCCCCGGCCGCCGTTATCCCGGCCCAGCGCCCCGGCATCAAAGCTGTACACCGAAACGGCGCGTAGCGACTCCAGGGACACATTGCCCAGCAGGCGGATGCGTTCCAGCAGGTGCCGCCCCACCGGCTCCTCATGGCGGGGCGAAGTCAGTATTTCAATGCGATGGATCATGGAATTCTTCAGGCCTATCCGGCTCCATTTTTAATATTACTTTTCCGCCCTTTATTCACTAAAGCTTCTGTCTGCCGGTAAAAGCCTGGCTCAACGTGACGTCGTCGGTGTACTCCAGGTTGGCCCCCACGGGCATTCCCCGGGCCAGCCGGGTGATGCGCCCCACCTTGCCTTCCAGCACACGCCCCAGATGCAGGGCGGTGGCCTCGCCGGCCATGGAAGGATTGGTGGCCAGGATCAGTTCCTCCACGGGCTGCTCCTCCAGCCGCCGGACCAGCTGGGCGATCTTCAACTGCTCCGGGCCGATGCCGTCCAGCGGCGATATGGCCCCCATCAGCACATGGTAGCGCCCCCGGAATACGCCGGAGCGCTCAATCACATATATATCCCCCGGCTGCTCCACCACGCACAGCACGCTGGAGTCGCGGTCACTCCCGGCGCAGACCTCGCACAGTTCGGCTTCGGCATAGCTGAAGCAGCGGCTGCAAAACCGCACCTTCTCCTTGACCTCGCTGATGGCCCGGGCCAGATCGGCGGCCCGGCCGGCATCATCGCGCAGGATGGAAAAGGCCAGCCGTTGCGCAGTCTTGTGGCCCACGCCGGGCAGCCGCGCCAGTTCCTCCACCAGCCTGGCCAGGGAGGGGGGGATCTTCATGACGTCAGGCCCGGAATATCCAGACCCCCGGCCAGCTTGGCCATTTCCTCCCGGGCCATCTGCTGGCTGCGGCGCACGCCCTCATTGACGGCGGCCAGCACCAGATCCTGAAGCATTCCCACATCGTCCGGATTGACCACCTCCGGATCAATGGTGATGGAACGGGCCTCGCCCTTGCCGTTGAAGGTCATGCGCACCATGTCCCCGCCCACCGAAACATCAATGGTGTGCCTGGCCAGTTCCTCCTGCTTGTTGCGCAGGTTTTCACCCATCTGCTGGGCGTGCTTGAAAAGTTCTCCCAGATTACCCTTGAACATCCTCGCTCCCTTCAGGGGCTTGCGGCTCCCTGAGCTTGATTTCGATAATGCGGCTGTTGTGAAAATGCCGCATGATGCCTGCCACGCGTTCATCCCCGGCCGCCTCCCGGCGCATGGCGGCCAGGCGGGCTTCCTCCCGCAGGCGGGTCCTGCCGGAAACGGTGAACGCCGATCTCGCACTTCCCGTTTTATCATCAATGATGCGGATGTGGAACGTACCGGAAAAACTCTTTTCCAGCAGGGGACTCAGGGCGTCCCACTCTGCCTGTTCCAGGGCGGCCGTCCTGTCCGGCAGTATGAGCTCCACCACTCCATCGCCGATGGCGTCCACTTCCATGCGGCGCAGGTGGGCCGCCGCGCGCTTGTTCTCCGCGCCCACCAGTTCCACAAATCCGGTCCAGCGGGGGTCTTCGCAGGGGGCTGTCTGCTCCAGCAGGGCAAACTCCTCCGGGCTGAACCCACCCTCCGGATGGAATACATCCCGGGAGTCAGCCGGGGAAGGCGGCGCTGACTTTTCCTCCACCGCCGGCTTCGGGGCAACCACCCCGGCGGGAGGAAGGGGGGCCAGCCGGGCCGGTGGATCGGTTGCCGGACCTTCCGGGCCGGGTAGGGGGGCGGGAGGCTGCCGGTCAGCTTCATCTGCCGGCATCGCATATTCCTCCTCCGGCGGAGGCGGTGTCAGTTCCGGTGCCCCGGGCCGGGGCAGCTGTGGGGCTGCCGGCTGGGCTTCCGGCTGGGCTTCCGGCTGGGCTTCCGGCTGAACTTCCGGCTGGGCTTCCGGCTGGACTTCCGGCTGGGCTTCCGGCTGTGCTGCCGGCTGTGCTGCCGGCTGTGCTGCCGGCTGGGCTGCCGGCTGGGCTGCCG
>JAOUPZ010000437.1 GCA_029879595.1 Deltaproteobacteria bacterium
GGTGGTGAAGGATGGCGTACACTATGTTGGAACCACCAACCTGCCGGCTCTCATGCCCACCCACGCCAGCCAGATGTATTCCAAGAATCTTGGGAACCTGGTGCTGCACCTGTGGAAGGATGGAGCTCTGAATTTTGACATGGAAGATCCCATCACCGCCGGAGTTGTGGTTACCCGGGATGGGAAGATTGTCCACCCCGCGCTGGCCTGAGGATGGCATCATAGCTGGCAACAGGCCTCAGTCCTTCCCGGAGCGGACAATACCGGCCGGGATGGTGTTGGGGTGGTAAAAGAACTCAGTTCCGTAAAACACAGTTCAGTAAAACAATGATCAGTAAGACGCTGATCAGTAAAACACTTTAGGAGATTTCAGCGATGGTACCCTTTTTCATGGTGGGCATATATGTGTTTGTGCTCTCCGTATTCGTAGGCTTTGAGATCATCTCAAAGGTGCCTCCCATGCTGCACACGCCTCTGATGTCCGGAACAAACGCCATTTCCGGAATAACCATGGTTGGCGCCGTGCTGGCCGCAGGGCACAGCGAAAACACATTGGCGATAATTCTGGGTGTATCCGCGGTGGTCTGCGGTACGATCAACGTGGTTGGAGGTTATCTGGTGACCAACCGCATGTTACGCATGTTCAAAAAGAAATAACGGAGGGTCACCATGATTGATTATGCAATGGACGCAACCTATCTGGTTGCCTCGGTTTTCTTCATTATCGGCATCAAAATGCTTTCATCGCCGGAGACCGCCGCCAGGGGCAACATGCTGTCCGCCCTGGGGATGTTGATGGCGGTTGGCGCAACCCTGGTTTCCGGGGCCATTCCGGACTTTACCTGGATTATGGTTGGCGTTGTCATCGGTTCCGTCGTCGGCATCGTTGGTGCGCTGCTGGTAAAGATGAACGACATGCCGCAGATGGTAGCCCTGTTCAACGGCTTTGGTGGAGCGGCGTCGGCCCTGGTGGCTGTTTCCGAGTACTACCGGCTGGGGGCCCAGCTTTCGCCCTTTATTACAGTGGTGATCCTGCTGTCCCTGTTTGTGGGCTGGCTTACCACATCGGGCTCGGTGGTGGCGTTTTTGAAGCTTCAGGAACTGGTTTCCGGCAATGCTGTGGTGTTTCCCCTGCAGCACATGATCAACCTGGTGCTGGGTCTGGGAACCTTTGCCGCCATGGGCTTTTTGGTCCTTGAGCCCGGCCATGAGAATATATTCTTCGGAATAATTGCCATGGGGCTGCTGCTGGGAGTGTTGCTGGTGATTCCCATCGGTGGAGCCGATATGCCGGTGGTCATTGCCCTGCTCAACTCCTATTCCGGGATTGCCGTGTCCTTTACCGGGTTCGTGCTGTCAAACAATGTTCTCATCATTACCGGTTCACTGGTGGGAGCCTCCGGGATATTCCTCACCAAGGAGATGTGCGACGGGATGAACCGCTCCATCTGGAACGTGCTCTTTGGAGGATTCGGGGCAGATGCGGGCAGCGGTGTTCCGGCAATGGAGGCGCCGGGGGGCATTGTCAAGCCCTACACCATCGAGGATGCCATTACGGTGCTGGAGAACGCAGACCAGGTGGTCTTCGTCCCCGGCTACGGTATGGCCGCCGCACAGGCTCAGCATGTGGTACGCGAACTGGGAGAGGCCCTGGAAGACAGGGGAATCACAGTCAAATATGCGGTGCATCCGGTTGCCGGAAGAATGCCCGGGCACATGAACGTCCTGCTGGCAGAAGCCAATGTTTCCTATGATGCTCTGTTCGATATGGACCAGATCAACGATGATTTCGTGAACACGGACGTTTCTGTCATCATCGGGGCCAACGACGTGGTAAATCCCGCCGCCGAGGAGGATCCGTCCAGCCCGATCTACGGCATGCCGATCCTGCATGTGGACCGCTCCAAGACGGTCATTGTCCTCAAGCGCAGCATGAATCCGGGCTTCGCCGGAATCGATAACCTGCTGTTCTACAGGGATAACACCATGATGGTCTTTGGTGATGCCAAGGCAACCCTCACCAAGTTCAACGAGGGGATCAAGGCCGGTTGACCCCAACCGGCACTGCCTTCTCGCAAAATACCTGCACTCCTGGCTATTCGGCATGCGTGTTTAGCGCCAGCCAGGGGGAGCAGGTATTTTTATGTTGCATAAAATAAAGTACATTATTATTATTGATTACGAGCCTGATCTTCCAGCGTGAATATGCTTAACTACGGCAATCGTTGCAAGCTCTAAAGTTATAAGTGATAATCAAAAAATATGTTTGGGAAAAAATTGAATTAAGATGATAATTTAAACCGATAGGCGTTTAAAAAAATAATTAAGTCCTGGAAGAATAGTCCGGGGCTAATAGAAAAGCATAATGAAATTTACTTTGAAGTGGTT
>JAOUPZ010000106.1 GCA_029879595.1 Deltaproteobacteria bacterium
CCCCCGGATAATAGCTGCCGGCCGGCCAGTCTCCTCCGGCCAGGGCCTCCAGCACCCGACGCAGAAACACATTGAAATCATCCGGGTACTCACCGGACCGGTGTATTCTTTCCACCAGTTCCCGGGTGCAGGGCAGGATGAAATCGCCCTGCAGGCGCACCATAACGAAAATCCAGCGCCCGGACAGTTTCTTCGCCAGGGCGGCCATGCTGTTTTCGTTTCCGGAAGCGGTTTTACCCATGATTATTCCAGTAGGCAGGATTCGCCAGTCACGGTTTATGATCCTCGTAATTCAAGCAGAAGGTCCGGAAAAATCAACTCAACCCTCCCGGATTTCCGGCAGAAGGGCAGCGTTTTTCTGGAAAAATAAAGACTCTCAGGGGTGGCAACGATACAACTTTTCTGGTAAATTATGGCCGGTTATGAACAAGCCGCGCGGGGAAATCTCAGTTATTTTTTTGTGGCTGTCATATATTCTCAGACGAGTCCGGAGGGCAAACGGGAAAGTTTTGCATGATCCTGGGTTTACAGAAGGCAGACCGCCGGCTGAATCATTTGTCATGCTGTTATGAATAAGGAGGGAACAATGGGTGGGTTGAGGATCTGGCTGTATCTGCTGACGGGCGGGCTTTTTCTGAGCTGGCTTTCTCCCCCCCGCGGAATAATGGAGGTGCTGTTCAGCCTGGTGGTTATTCTGGCGGCCGGTTATGCGGAGACACTGTTCTCCCGCATCAAGCCGCTCAATGTTGCCGGTTCCAGGGTGGTTTCGCTGGATGATTTCCGCAAATCCAGGAACCGGGAGCAGAAGCCAAATAAACACAGGGCCATGCAGACCGTGTTCAGGACGGTTGATCTGGTCGAGGCCGAATCCGTGGTCAGCCAACTCAGCCAGGAGGGATTCAACCCGCGCCTGTTTTCGGGAATGTTCGGCAATTCCGGGGGGGGGCAGAGCGAAGACCTGGCGGTGATGATGCACGAAGTCCGTCTGCCCGCCGGCCAGGCCGGAAGATCACGGGAATTTATCCAGCGCCTGCGCCGCCAGAACGGCGATTAGGCCCCCATGAAGCCCCCCCGCAACATCTCCCATGTCCGATAATACTTCCGATAATACTTCCCGGTCACTGCTGCTGCATCCGGAGCGCTGCACGGGCTGTCTGCGCTGTGAACTTGCCTGTTCCTTCGAGCGGACGGGCCAGTATCAGCCCTCGCGGTCCGTCATCAGGGTCCTCCCCCTGGAAGGGCACACCAGCCAGGCCCCGTTTGTATGCTGGCAGTGCCGGGAAGGCTGGTGCATGACCGCCTGCCCGGTTGACGCCATCTCCATCGCCCCCACGGGGGCGCGGGTGGTTTCCGCAGGTTCCTGCGTGGGGTGTCGGCTCTGCGTAATCGCCTGCCCCTATGGAACCATGTTCATGGACCCCGCGGGCCACCGGGCCGACAAGTGTGATCTTTGCGGGGGCCGGCCGGCCTGCGTAAGGGCCTGCCCCACGGGCGCCATCGAATACGCGGGGGGGGCTCCCGACGGCGAGGCCCTGACCCGGTTTGCGGCCTCCCGCTGCGTCTTTGACCTGAAGGGCCGGGCCGGCTAGTTTGCGGGCTATTAATAAAAAACCGGAATCTGGCCGCCGGTATCTTCACTGTTTTCCCGGCTTATTTCTTGCCGGTCCGCTGTAATCCATATACTGTTTATATTATCTCTGGAAGCGGCGTGGCCGGCTATCCGGCACAGCCCGGAAAACCCGGGTGGGTCGCACTGGAGCATGGCGATAATGACTAACCCCATGGAGGGACAGTGAAAATACTGATCGTAGATGATTCAAAAGTTGCCCGGATGGCCATACGCAAGGAGCTGGAAGGGGGCGGATACGAGGTTATCGAGGCCGCAAGTGGTGTGGAGGCGCTGGAGATGGCCCAGGGCGGCGGCCCCCAGCTGGTTCTGCTGGATATGAACATGCCGGAAATGGATGGCATCGCCGTGTATGAAAAGCTGCTCCAGACCACCGGCCGGAACGATATTCCGGCGATCTTTCTCAGCTCCGCGGACTGTCTGGCCGAGCGCCGGGCGGATATCGACCGCGTGGGAGCGGGCAGTCTTGCCAAGGGTTCACCCGCGGGGGAGTTGCTGAAAATGGTGCAGGGAAGGCTCTGAGATAGCCCCGGGAAATTCCCAGCCACCGGGTCACATGCCGGGCTTCTTTCCCTCGTAGGAAAATCCGGGCAATTCGTTGGATTTGAGCGGCACCCGCGGTCCGGTCTTTGTCGTGTTGCTGGGGGGAACGGGCTGTGTCCCGTCAAGACCGGTGGTGGGAACGCCGGTGAAAACCGTTTCCGGGCGTGATTCCGCCGGCGGGGGCGGTTCCTGTTTTTCCTTGTACAGCGGAGTAAGCCCCTTGCGGCTGATCTGGCCGGAGTCCATCTCGCCCCGCTTGAAGTAATGGATGGAGCTGTGGGGGCAGTCCTCCCATTCCGGGCGGCCGTCCAGGTTGCAGATGCTGACGGCCATGTAGTCTTCCTCGGGTTCCGGGAAGTTCTCCCCGGCATAATCGGGCAGTGAATTGTTCATGAAATCCCGCCAGATGCGGGCCGTGGTTTTTCCTCCGGCCTCGCCGGGCATGAGGTCGTTGTCGTCCTTGCCCAGCCAGACCCCGCTCACCAGGGTGGGGGTGAATCCGATGAACCAGGTGTCCCGCGGTCCGTCGTTGGTGCCCGTCTTGCCTCCGGCGGGGCGGGTGAGCCGGGCCCGCCAGCCGGTTCCCCGGGAGATCACATCGCTCAGCAGCTGGCGCATTCTAAAGGCTGTCCAGTCGCTGATGACTTCCACGGGAACCCGGGGGGTGTGCTCATACAGCAGGTTTCCCTCCGCGTCTGTCACCCGGCGGATGAACACCGGCTCCGACAGATAGCCCCCGTTGGGGAAGGCGGCGTAGGCCCCGGTGAGGGAAAGCAGGGTCACCTCGGAGCATCCCAGGGCCGCGCAGAGCCCCGCCCCCTGGCGAATGGGGACGTTCCAGCTCCGGGCCACCCGGTTAAGGGTGTCCATTCCCAGGCGGTCCAGCAGCTGCACCGCCACCACATTGCTGGAAAGCTCCAGGGCCCTGGAAAGGGTGATCCTCCGGTCCGCGGGCGGGTGGCCGGGAATCCGGGACGGGCCGGCACCATAGCGTTCATCATAGTTCCGGGGGGTATATTCCGAATAGCGCAGTTTTTCCTCCGCCGGCCCGCCGTCTCCCTGCTGTTCCTCTGCGGGGGGCGGGTTGATCGGCTTGGTGAAATCCAGTCCGGTTTCCGCGGCCAGTTGCAGCTCCAGCTCCATATCCCCCTCGAATATCCGGATCATGCGTCCGGTCTGGCTGTCGGATACATAGCGCACCGGCTCATCGAGAAACACCGAGTTTGTGGAAAAGCCGTTTTCCAGGGCCGTGGCGTAAAGAATGGGTTTGAAGGCCGAACCCGGTTGGCGCAGGGCCCGGGTGGCCCGGTTGAACTGAGATTCGATATAGTCCACCCCCCCCACCATCGCGGTCACATACCCGTTGGTCGGATTGAGGGCCACCAGCGAGGCCTGGGTGGTGTCATGCTCGTTGTCGCGCACCCGGGATATGAGGTGTTCGGCCACCTTCTGCTGCCTGATGTCCAGGGTTGTGTACACCCTCAGGCCCCGGCCGGATATCCTCTGCAGTCCCAGTTCGTCCTTCAGGGTGTTCAGCACCTCCTGCACGAAGTAGGCGGCGATGGACGCCTCGGGCCGGGGGCGGTAGGCCACCAGGGGCGTGGTCACGGCCTTCTTGTATTCCTCCTTGCTGATCCAGCCCAGCTCCAGCATGGATACCAGGATGTACCGGTGGCGGCTCATCAGGTCCTTGAGATACCTCAGGGGGATCCGGGGCTCATCGTATCTTTCCCGGGCCTCGGGGACGTTGAAGTAGCCCTCGGGTTTCTTCACCAGCGCCGCCAGAAACGCCGCCTCGTTAAGATCCAGTTCCCAGGCGGACTTGTTGAAATATCCCTGGGAGGCCTTTTCCACCCCGTAGAGCCCGTGGCCCAGATACACCCGGTTCAGATAGAACTCCAGCACCTGGAGCTTGGGGTAGGCCCGTTCGATGGCCAGGGCCATGAACAGCTCCTTGATCTTCCGCGTGAAGGTTCGTTCTGAGGACAGCAGGGAGAGCTTGATGAGCTGCTGGGTGATGGTGCTGCCCCCCTGCTTGAGGGCCATGGACTGGATATCGGCCCACAGGGCTCCCAGCAGCCGGACGGGGTCCATGCCCCGGTGGGCGAAGAACCGGCGGTCCTCGGCTGCCACCACGGCCTTCTGGATATAGGGGCTGATGCGGGATATGGGCACCGAGTGGCGGTCCTCGATTCCCTCCACGGCGGTCACCAGGTTGTCCTGGTTGTCCAGTATCAGGGTGTTGTTCGAGGCCTGGGCCACCACTTCATCAAACTGCTTCACCACGCCCGGCGCCCAGATGAAGAAGCCCGCCACCACGCCCAGCAGCAGCACCGCCACGCCTCCAGCACCCCATTTGGCTATCTGTTTGATTTTTTCCAGGTTGATGTCCATTTGCCTTGTGGCGGGCCGTGTTGTCCGGTCGCACGGTCCGGCATCCCAGCCGGCCGGTTGAAGGGGACTGCAATCGGTCCTTTGCGTCGTATCGCCCCCCGGAGATGTCCGGCGCGTGTTCCCGGTCCGGGCCGTCTGTTACAGCCAGACCCGATGTTTTTATGATACAAGGGTTTTTTTACAACGCAAGAAAACCCGGGACATATCTTTTTTATTGGCGTTATTATAATAACTGAAATGATATCGGGTTGTACCCGGATAATGACTCCCGGAATCCGAAATTATTAAACGGATTTCCGGGCGGACATAACTTCTGACAACAGGAGTGCATACGGTTTCCATGGTTTTAGTTTCCGATACAAGAAAGTTTTCCCGGCTGAACTTCGATTCCGACTCCTTCCTGGTGGAAGCAAAGACCGGCAAACGCCACGATACCCATCTCATAGATATCTCACTGCAGGGGGCGCTGGTGGAACGGCCCACCTTCTGGCAGGAGGAGAAGGGGCAGAACTGCCGTCTTGAGGTGCAGCTGGCGGATTCGCCCATCGTGGTTTCAATGGAGTGCGAAGTGGTGCACTGGGAAAAAAACCACCTGGGGCTGCACCTGGTCTCCATCGACCTGGAAAGCATGACCCACCTGCGCAGGCTGCTGGAGCTCAATCTGGGCGATCCTTCCATCATGACCAGGGAACTGCTGGAGTCCGAATAGCGGATCGCCGGGCCGGCCGGCCGCCGGGCCACCCGGATTACTGCCCCGGAGAACACGGACGGGAAAATCCTCTTCCGCCGGGCAGAAATCGGTTTGACATTTCCGGGCCGTGACGGGTATGGTTCTCTGGGGTCGGGCAGTTAATGGATTGCATCCGGCCCACGGTCAGAGGAAAACTGGCGCGGTGGCGGCATCATGGCAGTCATGTCACTGTTATCAAAAGAATAAGCAAGGCACCCGCCTCTGGGTTGAGTGATCCCGCCGGCCGGTGGAAGGCCCTTTTCCGAACCTGATCGAAGTCAACCAACCGGGGGAAAAAGCCGCTCTGACTGTCGTAAATAGGCCTGCGGGCCAGGTGCGGCCAAAACAACATTCTGCCCCCGCCTTGAATGGAATCGAGTCATGCCTGGTCCTAACCGCAAAACCAAGTTCATATTCGTCACCGGGGGAGTGGTTTCCGGGCTGGGCAAGGGAATCGCCTGCGCCTCCATCGGAGCCCTGCTGGAAAGCCGGGGACTGACCATAAGCATTTCCAAGCTGGATCCGTACATCAACGTGGACCCGGGCACCATGAGCCCCTTCCAGCATGGCGAGGTGTATGTTACCGACGATGGCGCCGAGACCGACCTGGACCTGGGCCACTATGAGCGGTTCACCAACTCGGTGGCCACCCGCAACAACAACTTCACCACCGGACAGATATACGACTCGGTTATCCAGAAGGAACGCCGGGGGGACTTTCTGGGCAAGACCGTGCAGGTCATCCCCCACATCACCGACGAGATAAAGTCCAATATTCTGAAGGCCGCCGAGGGGGTGGACGTGGCCCTGGTGGAAATCGGGGGCACCGTGGGCGACATTGAGTCCCTGCCCTTCCTGGAGGCCATCCGGCAGTTTCCCTTTGACATGCCCCGCCGGGATATTCTGTATGTGCATCTGGTTCTGGTGCCCTTCATGGAAGGCGCGGGTGAACTGAAGACCAAGCCCACCCAGCACAGCGTGAACAAGCTGCGCGAGATCGGAATCCAGCCCGACATCCTTATCTGCCGCACCAAGAGCGCCCTTCCCCAGGATGTGCGCCGCAAGATCGCCATGTTCACCAACGTGGACGAAAACTGCGTTATTCCCGGTGAGGATCTTCCCAGCGTGTACCTTGTTCCCCTGAGGCTGCATGACGAGGGGCTGGACGACCGGCTGGTGGAGCGCCTGGACATGTGGACCGGGCGGCCCAATCTGGGCCCCTGGGAGGATATCCGCGAGCGCTATGAAAACCCCCAGGGCAAGGTGCGCATTGCCGTGGTGGGCAAGTATGTGGAAAACAGGGAGTCATACGAGAGCATGCACGAGGCCCTTCTGCACGGCGCCCTGGCCAACCGGGTAAAGCTGGAGGTGGGGTATGTGAATTCCGAGCAGCTGGAAAAACACGGCGCTGCGGAAGTGCTCCAGGGATTTGACGCCGTGCTGGTTCCCGGGGGATTCGGGGAGCGGGGAATCGAAGGCAAGATCCTCGCCGTGCGCCATGCCCGGGAAAACAAGATGCCGTACTTTGGCATCTGCCTGGGAATGCAGGCCGCGGTGATCGAATATGCCCGCAACAAGGCCGGCATGCAAACCGCCAACTCCGCTGAGTTCGAGCCGGAAAACCCGGTGAATGTGATCGATATGATGCTGGAGCAGAAGGAAGTGAAGAAGAAGGGCGGGACGATGCGCCTGGGGGCCTATCCGGCAGTGCTGGCCAACGGCACCCAGACCCGGAAGATATACAACGCTGCCAACATCAGCGAGCGCCACCGCCACCGCTTCGAGGTCAACAACAACTTCCTGCCTCAACTGAAGGAGGCGGGCCTTACCATCGCCGCCACCAGCCCCAACGGCAACCTGGTGGAGATAATCGAGATAAAGGATCATCCCTGGTTCATCGCCTGCCAGTTTCATCCTGAGTTCAAGTCCAAGCCCTTCGCCCCCCACCCGCTTTTCAAGTCGTTCATCGGCGCGGCGATGGCCAATGCGGCCCGCAAGGACGGAAACTCCATCCTGGAACGGGAGACCGCCTGAACATCAGGGGGCTCATGAGGCACTTCACGCGACCAGCTACCGTTTTTTCTTCCCTTCCCGGGCTGCCGGCACGCGTCCCGGGCATGGCTTTTCTGCTGCTGCTCTGGGCCCTGTCTGTTCCGCTGGGGGGAATCTCCCCCGCGGCGGGAGAGGAACCGCTGTCAGCGCCCCAATGCCCCAAGTACAGGGAGATCTGTGTCAAGGGCCAGGGCCAGGGCCGCCTGGACATGAAGACCGGTGAGGCGGTCATGAGCGGCGGGGTTTCGGGGAGCCTGCTCAAGCAGAACCTGGTGTTCCGGGGAGAATCCCTGCGGGCGGCCCGGGGCGAGGAGGGCGAGTGGGAACGAATCACCATCGAGGGCCCGTTGCGGATAACCCAGCCCGGCCGGGAGCTTTCCGCCGAGCATGGGCTGATTGATGACACAGGATACAAGGTGGAGGGCAGCGTGCGCCTGGAACAGGAGGGAATGCAGCTTACCTCCACCAGCATGCGGTACTCCCTGGAGACCGGGAAGCTGCTCATTGAAGGGCTGCCGGAAGCCCCGGTGGAAATGGTGGTGGAAAAACAAGCGGAGTTCCTGAACGCTGAGGAGTCGGCCTTGCCGGAGTCCTCGGGGGAGGGCTCGGGGGAGTCCTCGGGGGAGGAGGAGCAGGACGGCCTTCCGGCCATGGAAGAGCCAGCCGGGCCGGCCATTACCAGGATGACCGCGGAACGCGCCGAACTAGACAAGACGGGCCGCACCATCGCCATGTGGGGCAAACTCAAGGTCGAACAGCAGCCGGACTCACTGTTCATGAGTGCGGGCAATGCGGAGCTTGTTTTCGATGGGCAGAAGGAGCTGGAATCATTCCGCGCCGGGGGCAGCGTGGTGATCACCCAGCCCGGCCGCGTGCTGTCGGCGGATACGGCCTTGTCACGGGACGGTCTGAAGACGATAATACTGAATGGCAATGCCCGGGTCAGGCAGCCGGGCAGTTTTGATATTACCGGCGAAAGCCTGGAGGTCTCCGGGGAGGTGGGCAAGGGTGCCGTGAAGTTGAGCGCTCCGCAGAAGGAACCCCGGGAACGGCCGACCGAGGCGCCGGGAGTCGGCGGGAATCCCGCTGGAGCGACGGAACAGGCAGGGGGCAGGGAGCAGGAACCCAAGCCCCAGGAGCGCGACCTGAAGTTTACCCTGGAACTGAGCGGGGGCAGACAGAGCTACCAGCTCACTCCGCTGGCGCTCAACAGGCTGCGCAAGGAGGGACTGCCGGACGCCAGCGCCGCCAGACTGAGCATCCTGGTCGGGCAGACCCATGACTCGCGCGAGTCCTTCGTGCAGCAACTGGAACTGGTGCTGGGCAAGGAGGACTCGGCGCAATACCAGGAGCAGATCCTGGCAGCGGCCCGGCGCAGGGATACCGGTGAAGCACCCCGGGACAAGGACGCTGGCGGGGGCGGGAAACCCTGAACAGGAGTGTTTTATTGTGAACGAGCAGCGGCCTTTGAGGCGGATTAACCATGAATGACCCCAGTGAAAAACAAGCCCTGACGGAAGAAACCGCTGGCGGGGAGCCGGTGACGGCTGGGCATGATTCCATGCCCATCGATCACGGTATTCCCCTGAGTGGAGAGACTCTGTCGGCTACGATGCTGGTTAAGCAGTATCAGCGCCGCACGGTAGTCAAGGGCGTGTCCCTGGCGGTTGCTCCCGGTGAGGTGGTAGGGCTGCTGGGGCCCAACGGCGCCGGAAAGACCACCGTGTTCTATATGATTGCCGGAGTGGTGAGGCCCAACCGGGGCCAGATCATACTCAACGATGTGGACGTGACCCAGCAGCCCATTCACCAGAGAGCCCGGCGCGGGCTGGGCTACCTGCCCCAGGAGCGTTCGGTATTCCGCCGGCTCACGGTGGAGCAGAACCTGATGGCTGTGCTGGAGCATCACAAAATGTCTCCGGTCGAGCGCTCGGAGCGCCTGGAGCAG
>JAOUPZ010000438.1 GCA_029879595.1 Deltaproteobacteria bacterium
CCCTGCACAGTTTTAATCTCTGTGCCCTGCACAGTTTTAATCTCTGTGCCCTGCACAGTTTTAATCTCTCTGTTCTGTCCTGTGTTTTCCGCCGGAATATCCACCACCTGCCCTGACACATCATCCTCCGGCATTAAATAGGACCTGAGAGATCCCAGGGACAGCACATCCCGGCTTGAGGCGAATCCCAGGATATCGGCAAAGGCCTGGTTGACGAAAAGGGGCTGAAACTCCCGGTGAATCACAATCCCCTGGAGCGAACCCTCTATCAGGTCGCGGTACCTCTGCTCGCTTTCCTTGAGTTCCATCTCGGCGGCCTGCCTTTCGGTAATGTCCATGGAAACACCCACCACGCCCCGCACCCGGCTTTCGTCATCATGCCAGGGCAGCTTTATTTCATGGCGCTTCATGAGTCTTCCATCGGCTCTCCGAAAATCAACCTCCTCCAGTTCCACCGGAGTATTTCTTTCCAGCACCTGGTTATCCGCCCGGGAAAGCAGCATGACCTCCTCCCCCGCCGCCAGTGAAAAATCAGCATAGACCCGCCCGATGAACTGCTCCGGCTCCATGTCAAAATCCCTGGCCATGGACCGGTTCACCATTACATAGCGTTCCTGGCTGTCCTTCAGATAGATCCAGTGAGGCACCGTGTCCACCACCACCCGCAGCAGGCGCCTGCTGGTCCTGGCCTCCGCCCCCGCCTCCAGTTCCGAGGTGAGGTCGAAGATGCCGAACATCAAGGCCGGCTCTCCGCCAAAAAGCATGGGCTGTCCGTTGACAATCGCCTGGAACTCCCGGCCGTCCGGTTTTTTCAGGACATGCACCGCCCCGGATATCAATCCCTCCGCCTCAACTGTCCTTACGACCTCGTTCCACTGCTCCTGGTTGGCATACAGGGAGTCTATTCCGATTTTGCCGGGCTTCATTTCTCCAAGTCCGAACAATTCGCGGCTGGGCTCGTTGGCATACAGCAGATGCCGCCCGTCCTTTCCCACCACCAACAGCGGAAGGGGGACGGCCTCGGCCAGCGCCCGCAGACGCTCTTCCCGGGCCTCGGCCTCATGGCTGGCCTTTTCCAGCGCCACCCGTTCCTCGATCTCGGCCATCAGTTCCCGGTTGAGCGCCTCGGTTTCCTCCTTGGCCCGGGCCAGGGTTTCCAGCAGGCCGTCCTTTTCAACGGCCAGGCGGATGGCCTGCATGGTGATCAGGTGCACATTGCGGCTTAGGGCAAGCGCCACCAGGGTGAACAGCAACACCAGCGATCCGGCGGTAAAGGATATCTCCGATGTTTCCAGGTAGAACCGTCCCGCCAGAGGCAGGCAGACGGGGAGAAAAAAGGCGGGAGCCAGCCAGGAGACCACTCCATAACTGGCAATGACCCCGGCCGTGAGGCCACCGATGAGGAAGGCCATGAAGGCCTGGTAGATGAAATTCCCCTCGGGAAAAAGCACCACCGGCACCAGCCCCCACAGCAGGCCGGAAACAGCCGCCAAAGAAGTAAAGAGACGGGCCTGACTCAAAAGCTCGGCCTGGGAAAGGCTGTCCAGGGCTTTTTCCTGGCGGCGCGGCCACCACAGCCCCAGCCGCAGCAGCGTCACAACACCGTTGAGTGTTGTCCAGCCTGTCAACAGGGTATGGCTGACCACCGGCCACAGCACCAACGTTATCACCGCCATGTTGCCCAGATTGCCCAGCAGCGCCAACAGGGTCTGCCTTGTCAGCAGACGTAAGCGCTCCCTGTCCTCTTCAAGGCTGCTTTCTTTACTGGAAAAAGGCCAAAGCATGGTCTTCCTTAGCTGAAAACCCATCACTTTTCCGGTTGGCTGGGCTCAGGGCCTTACCGAAAGGGCGGAACGATCATTCACCTTGCCCGGCCTGGAATATCCCTTCCGCCGAACCCGGAACAGGGAAAAGCCAACCTCCTCCCGGAATACCTGTGCCATTTCCTTGGCGTTGACTTTGCCTGTGAACAAATACTACTAATCCACCGCAGGAAATACAAACGGCTGTATTCTCACGGAAACCCGCAAAATTATTTTGCGCCAATATTTCCCCGGTTATTGGCCTCAGGGCCCCGTAACTGAAAATATCGACCCGGGTCAGTTTTTCATAAAATTTGAAAACCAAAAAGGTTGACATATATATTACAGATATATATCTAATATATAGTATCTGTGTGATATTGAAAAAGCGCTTGAAATATGAAGCGGAGGGCCTTCGGCATTGAAAAGGCTTTAACACCTATGGACAGCGCACCAAGGGCCGGCAAGCCATAATCGGCAAGAATGGTAGACATAACAACAACCTGAAACTTGCGGGCCGGCAAAATATAACGGCGATCCCAGAGCAATACCAGCGCAACGGGAATGTTTTTCGGA
>JAOUPZ010000439.1 GCA_029879595.1 Deltaproteobacteria bacterium
CATCTTCTATCTGGTCACCGGGGTAGTCCTGCTGGCCGCCAGCGCCGGAGCGGGCTGGCTGTGGGAACTCCTGGGTCCGGGGGCCCCCTTTCTGGCGGGGGCCCTCATATCATGTGCCGCGCTGGCTCTGCTGGTGCTCCAGCGGGGCGTATCGCCCCGCCGGCGGGTGTCACCTAAGTAGCGCTGGCCGCGTCAATAGCGGAAACCGCCCTCTATCCCGTTGGTTGAATCAAACCGCCAGGGATAGGCGCAGAAGCTCTGCACCGCGGCGGGTATGGTGATGCTAGTCACCTTGACATAGCTCCCGGGATCGGAAACTTCAAGGGAATCCTGAAACAGGTTGAAGCTGGTGGGGTCGCCATCGTTTTCCCACAACGTCACGCCGATTCCCGGGAAGACCTTCCGCACCTCGGTGACGGGCAAAATGGCGGCATCCAGCAACAGCTTGGATTCATCAACAAATTCGGTCGCGGAATCATCCTTGGTCAGCGTTGTGCGGTTCGTATTGTCAAATATATTGGACATGATGTTGACCGCCTGCCTGGGGTCCATATTGATCTGTTCGGCATAGACGCTGACGGTGAAGTTGCGCCCGCCGCCGCCCCGCAGGAATATGGGGATGGTGTCCGGAGCTCCCGTATCAGTCCAGGCAAAACCCCCGAAGGCGGTTTGATTGCCGGGGTGGGTATGAACGAATACATACAGCTCCAGCGGGGTCTGGGCGGAAGGGACCGGAAGACCGTTCTGCCCGAAGTAATCGGCGTCAATGGACACCCCGGCGTGCTGATTCTCGCCGGAGCCATAATCCTCGTCCCATCCGATCAATTCATCAAATTCATTCCGGTACAGCAGCCAGAAGTGGGTGTCCACTTCGTCTGGTCCCGTGTCCCGGAAGAATATGCTCAGGTTTTCCGGCTGGGTCAGGGTGATCCGGTAGATGTTGTTGGAAAAGTCCGGGAACAGGGCGCCGGGAGCCGTGCCGGTGGCCTGGTTCAGCGGCAGATCCACCACCTCGGCGTTGGCAATGCTGCTGATATCGCCATAATAGGCCCCGCCCCAGTTGTTGATGTAGCTTTCCGTCGGCTGTCCGGCAATCGGCGTGCACTCCCCGAAGTCCGTGATACTGACCACCATCTCGTAGAAGTTTACCGTGGTGGCGCCGGTGGTGGCGGCATCGAAGGCGGTCTTCATGGTGGCCGCCGATCGCCGGATCAGGTCCATCTGAAAGAGATCCAGGTCCGGCTGGGCGTCAAAGTCCGCATAATCATGGCTGGGGGAAAACAGGTCGTTCTGCTGGTCGTCCGTTTCGGCCAGCATGGATCCCAGGGCCGCTTCCAGGGTTCCGAAGGCGTCATACAGCAGGTTCTTGACCTCGGTTGCGCCGGCCGTGCTGGCCATTAGAATTTCGTCCCCGTTGTCGTTGGTGCCATCGAAGCCCTTCCTGAAGGTATCCTCAAAGGCCAGTTCGACATTTTCCTGTGTGCCGGTAAACTCTCCGGTTATCCCGTCACGGGTCAGGCGGGGATCGGTGCTGATATAGTCGTCCAGGCTGGAGTGTTGGAAATTCCAGATCCGGGACAGACGGGTCGGCACCTGCATCGCCAGATGGGCGGCCTTCAGCACCTGAACATCGGTATAGTCTATTTCCCAGGTGGAGCTTTCCCGGGTGTTATTCAGGGTGATGTTAAAGTCCGATGAAATACCCGACAGGATATCGAATCCTGCATCCATGGCATCCGGCATACCCGCCAGCAGGTAGTCATTGATCTCGGTCAGGCTCAGGTCCACAAAGGTCTGCATGGTCTTGTTGCCCCCCACGATGAGGTCGCCGGCGTCAAAGGGGCGGTAGGGGCAATCCACCTCGTCCACATTGAAGGGATGGCACTGGTCCATTTCATCCTGAAAGCTCATCAGGCCCATGTTGCCCAGGAAATCCGTGGTGTCCTGGCTGCCCAGGAATACCATTGTGGAGGAAAGGCCGGCGAAAAAGGCCGCTTCCTGGTTGGACGGATCGAGCTGATAGGCCGTGTTGAACTTCCCCGCGGTCGCCAGGATGCTTTCCGCCGAGTTGTCATCACTTCCCAGCAATGTCTCCAGTTCTGTCTTTCCTTCCGCCAGCACCACCTCGGCTTCACCTTCGGTCACTTCCTCTTCCTCTGGCTCTTCACAGGCAGCCAGCCCCAGTGCCGCCAGCAGCAGCAGGGTGATTATCCAATGTCTTTTTACGGTTTTCAGCAATGAATCCATGATTCCTCCTGCCTGACTGGTCTTGGGTTGAAAAAATGCTCTGTTGTCCGCCTTTGAATAAGGCCGGCCTTGACCCTTCTGTTTTCCACGCCCTGAAAGCCGGAAAACCGATTCCCGGTGGGCGCGAAAA
>JAOUPZ010000107.1 GCA_029879595.1 Deltaproteobacteria bacterium
TGGGAGTTCTCCCCCGGGGAGGAAGTGCATGTGCTGGTGACCTCAGTTGACGTGGACGGCAACAAGTCCAAGATTTCCGCCTCCACCCCGCTGGTGTTCACCGATACCTTCGGCCCGGTGATGGAAGACGGACAAGAAAACTGGTGGGATTATCCGGATACGGTCCGTGAGGGAACCAACTCCATCACCACCGATGCGATCGTTTACTTCCATGAGGACATGGACACCAATGACCCCGCCGCCGCTCCGGTTCTGGCCAGCGTCAGTGGCGCCGGAACCTTCACCGCCGGCACCGGCACCTGGTGGAGCAGGGACACCTGGGCCTCCGAGGGCATTACGTTCGATATAAACGTCCCCTCAACGACCCTCTCGCAGGCGTACTATCCTTCTCAGACCTACCTTAAGGTGGCTGATGCCTCAGGATTCGGTCAGTGGGATTATATCCTGATCGGGGAACCCGGCACCGCCAACTGGATGGATCAGACCATCTGTGACATCAACACCCTGGAAAATCTGATTGTCCTCTGCGGAACTTCCGCATATGCATATCCTTCCGGATCAGTCGTGCGGTTGATTGAACAGGATGATAACAACGCGAGTGACTTTGTGGCCGAACTGGCCAATCCCGTCATCATCGGAGACAACTCCATTACCCTGGCTGCCGGTCAGGGCGCCAAGTTCTATCCGGGTATGGGAGTTGAGGTATATGCCATGGATGATTCCATGTGGCCCTCCTGGGTCTATGTGGGTTGGCTGGATGTGGACTCCATCAGCGGTGATACCATCAACCTTGGAAGCTCCTCAACTTTTGTGGCTGCAGCGGGCAGCAAGGTGGTTTTTGACAATCTGGGCTGGGTTCCCTACCACGATTTACGTGGAACCCAGGAGTTCAATGGCGCAGGACAGATCTTGGCTGACATAGTTCTTGATGCTTCCAGCCTGACCACCACCATTGCCGCCAACACCCAGAACAACAGTATTGGCGGTAGTGACCCCAATCCGCAAAAGATCGTGGTGCAGTCTTCCGCCGGGTTCCAAAGCAACGATATTATCTATATTGAGGGAACCTATATCTCCAAAACCGCCACTACCGGTACCGATGGCGGCGGAGCTGTTAATACCCTGGATGTGGGAACCAACCATGGCTTCATGGAAGGTGACCGGGTAATCATCCGCGAAAAGGATGTTTCGGCGAACCTCAGCGCTGCTGTCGCAAACGGAGCTAATTCCATAACGTTGGCCTCCTCCGTGGAAGTGGTTTCCGGAGAGCCGGCGACACTGACATCGGATCCGTTCATTACCAGAATGTCTGCCGCCGCCGTAGCTGCGGCCACTGATATATCCGTATCTTCAGTGACTGGCCTTGTGGTGGGCATGAATATCACCATTGACGATGGTAATCAGGGAATTGTTACCCGCAATATTACCGCCATAGCCGGTACGACCCTCACTCTCGATCTGGCCCTGGGCCTGGACTTCGCCGCCGATACGGTGGTGCAGCGTGGTACCTGGAGCGAGGTCGTAAACATTGATCCCGCCGGTACGGCTGGTACAGCTCTGGTCGCGGGAACCACGGTTGCGGTTTCCACACTGGTGCTTAATCATCCCGCCAGTGCAAGGCTGGAAGTGAACAGGACCAGCCAGCAGTTGAATGTCACTGTCGTGAATGGTTCCGTGATAACACTGAGCGCCAACCTGGGCTGGCACCACAAGCCCAAAGTGGACCTGCTCAGCGCCATGGAGCGCCGGACAGTGTGGTATGTTGAGGATGAATATACCATCATGCTGACCACAGGCCTCAACTACGGCCATCATCCCGGTGCAGCAGTCAGGCGGCACAACACCGCCGTGGTCAAGCTGAACCAGGATCTCTGGACTGCCCGTGTCGGTGATACCATTATCATGGACAACGACGGTCAAACCTGGACGACAGGCGACAGGTATGAAGTTACCCTGGAGAGCATCAACTCCATTGATAACACCATCACCATCAGCGTTCCCAGGAGCGGGGTCATCTACAATGACACCGTCCGCCTGACCTTCATGGGTGACGCCATCCATGTGTCGGGTGCCGCTGATAAGCAGGGCAACGTGATGGGTACGGCCACCGGTACCAGCGGTACGGCCTACACCTTCAATCGCGGCCACCTGCTGAACATGGCGAGTGGTATCGTCAGATAAGACCTGGTCTGTTAAATAGACTGATTAAGTATCCCGGGGGAGGGGCCGCAAGGCTCCTCCCCCCTTTTTTTTGCCCGCCTTCCGGCGGATCGCTGTTTCAAATTGCTGTTTCAAAAACCAGTGTTTTGTGTTAGCTTTGGCTTGGTTTGGGCCAGCCCGCGGGGTGAATCCGGCAGCCGGCCGCAAAGCCTGCAACCGGCCCCTCACCCCACCCCTGACGGGGCACCCCTCTCCCGCAGGCAGGAGAGGGGAAACGCCAGAGGCAAGAGCAGGCTCCTTCTCCTGCTTGTGGGAGAAGGCGGGGGATGAGGGCAATTTAATGACCGCCCGCCTTGCCGGGGGCGCTCAAATAGTTCAGGGGGCATACCACCCCCGGCGAGGCGCATGCCGGCCGGGGCGGGGGCACAGGGAAGAAAAAAATGGAAGCAAAGAACACCCACAAACCATTTGACAGACTGCGGGTGGTCCTGCTGGCGATTATGCTGACAGCCCTGCTCACCGGCGGCTGTGATGAACCTAAAAAAGCGCCGGACGTAAACATCGACACCAGCGCCAGCGGCTCAGGGGTGGAGGCCACCACCGCCTTTCTGGCTCTCAGCGGCCGGGCCGTGCATGAAGTCATGGACTCCGGCGACCCCAGCGACCTGCCCCAGTATGCGGGGGTGCCCGGGGCCCGCGTTTATGCCTACATCGGCGGCGGGCTGAAGCAGGCCACCACCAATTCCGACGGGTTCTTCCAGCTAGGCGGCATTCCCTGGGTGGCCGACGGCCTGCGCGAAAACGGCGCCCTGGTAGACACAACTGCCTGGGAGCTCAACGTGTATGTGGACGCACCCGGCTATATCCTGGACTGGAGCCCTGGCGGCATCGTGGACTACTTCACGGTCAACCTGGGCGAGCTGGCCGGCAAGACCAGAAACGGCGGCGTGATCATTCTGGGCAATGTGCTGCTCACGGAAACCCAGCTCCCCCTGACCGTGACCTCCAACCTGATTCACGAGTCGCCCTCGCTCATGACCCACCACCTGGCCTGGGGCGATTCCCTTGATGGCGCTGCGGCGGACGTATACCTGAAGGACGGCGCCACCAACATCACGCTAACCTTCAACTACCCCATTGACACAACCTACACGGGTACCACGTTCGTGGAGATGTTCGACCCCCTGGGCGCTCCGGTGGCCTACAAGGGCACCTGGGATGCCGCCAGGAAGATCTTCACCATCAATCCCGATGCCGATCTGACGGGCGATAACCTCGACAATACCAAGCACTCGATCTACATCCGCGAGATTGTGCGGGCCTGGCGCCCCATCGGCTCCTATGAATCCATCGAGGAACTGCGCGACGTGGCCATACACTTCAACGTGCTGGAGGACTCAAAGGATGCCCCGCTTTCCAACCCCGCCCTGGCCATCGCGCCGGAAATGCTGGGCGCCGATGACTGGTTCTTCGACAACGATACGCTTGCCAGTTCCATCGCGGGACAGCTGCTAAACGGCAGATTGGAAACCTGGGGCTGGCCGGCAACCATGGATTACAGCACCCTGCCGCTGCGCTGGGACGCCGGCAACATCGCCGGGGCGGTCGGCTTTGAGCTGATGTGCCGCCACATGGGCAACAACACCATCGGGGAGTGGACAAGCGTGGATACCTCCGGCGCCTGGACCGACGAGCTCACCGGCATGGCCTATTTCGAGCTGACCGCCGACGACTGCTGGGATGATCTCACTGCCGGCAGTGAGGCGCATATCGTGCTGCTCTCCATAGACGCCGATGGCAATAAATCCAAGATTTCCGCCGCCACACCGCTGGTTATCAGCGATACCTACGGCCCCATGGTGAGCGGGGGCGGCGCGGGAGTTACCGGCATCGACAACTTTCCCCATATCGGCACCAACTCCCTGACAGTGCATCTGGCCGCAGCCTTCTCGGAGAAAATGGACATAAGAGACCCGGCCGCCACCCCGGTTCTCACCGGGTACAGCGGCGCCGGGACGTTCACACCGGGCCCCGGCAGCTGGACGGGCCTCTGGGACTGGCAGGTGGAAAACACCGTGTTCTCCATTATTCCTCCTGAGACCACCCTCACCCAGGCGGCCTATGCCGGACAGGCTTATATCCGGGTCACCGACGCCGCCGGCTTCGCCGATAACGACAGAATCGTCATCGGGGATGAGGCCACCCAGATATGGGCCCCGTACCGGATCAGCCAGCTCGATACGCTCAATGACATGCTGGTACTGAACATCAATCTGACGGCGGATCACCCCGCCGGCTCAAGGATCAGACTCGCCGACGGCGCCCAGACCAACGCCGGGGACTTTACCGCCAGACTGGCGACCCGGGCCGGTGAAGGAGATACAACCCTCACCCTGGAGGCCGGACAGGGTGCCATGTTCTACGAAGGCATGAACCTGGAAGTGTATTATGTGGATGACACCCCGAACCCGGTGCACACCAGCGCCGGAACCGTTACGGTGGATTCCATCAGCGGCGACACCATCGCCCTGGCCCCCGGAGCGACCATCGGGTTCAACGCGGAGGCCGGCTCCATGGTGCGGTATCATCCCCTGGGAGAAGCCCCCGGCATCATCACCCTGCGGGGAGCCGCCACCAAATCGGGTCCCGGTCAGGTACTAAACGACATTCTTCTTGACGATTCGGACCTCTCCACCACCATCGCCGCCAATCTCCAGACCAACCCCAATAATCCGGGGGGCAACGACTTCTATGCGAACAGGATAATCGTGCAGTCCACCGCAGGCTTCCTGCCCGGTGACTGGGTGTACATTGATGCCACTCCCCATGCCAGCTCCATTACCCAGGGTATGACCGATGCCACCACCGTTGTCACCGTGGCCGCCGGGCACCAGTTCCTGCCAGGCGATTACGTCATCATCCGCCAGGAGGATATTGAGCTGGAACTGGACAGCCAGGTGACTCCACCCAAAAGCGGGGATACTACCATCACCGCTTCCGCGGCGGTGCAGCTTGTATCCGGCGAAGTGGCGTCGCTATCATCCGAAGCGTTCGCCTCCAGGCTGGCGTTCTCCGCTCCCGTGGGCACAAAAACCCTGTCCCTGGAGTCGGCGGACGGCTTTGCGGTGGGCATGACGATAAGCATTGATGATGGCAACCAGACCATACAGACACGCACATTGACCGCCGTGGATTATGCTTCCAAGACGGTCTCTTTCACCACCGCACTGGCCACCTTCTTCGCGGTGGATACCGTGGTGGACCGGCCCTTGTGGGAGGAAAACAATATTGTCATTGATGCCCTCAACTTGCCGGGAATCGCGCTGGCGGATGTCCCGACGGTTCCGGTCGGTGCCCTGACAAAATCCCATCCCAGGACAGGCGTGGTGCTCAGGGTGGACAGGGCGACTGAAAAAGCCGATATTACCGCCGTGAATGGCGATGTGATCACGCTGGCCAACAGAACACCGGTCGCTCCGGCGGTGCTGACCAGCTATCATCACACCCCCCCCATCGAACTGCTCAGCGCATTGGAGCGCAGGCAGATCTGCACGGTGGCGGCCTGTGGCGTGGATGGTATTGAGGATGAGTACACCCTGGAGCTGACCGCCAACCTGAAGTATGCCCACCACCCCGGTGCCGCCGTGAGACGGCATAACACCGCCATTGTCAAAATGGACGCCCTTCCCGCGATCATGGTGGGGGACACCGTCATCATGGACAACGACGGGGAGCCATGGACAACGGGCGACCGGTATGTGGTTACCGTGGAAGACATCCAGACCCAGGAAAATTCCATCCGGATTTCCGTTCCCCGGAGCGGAATTCTGTACAATGAAACCCTGAGCCTGACCTTCATGGGGGATGCCTACGAGGTCATCGGGGGAAAGGATTCTAGCGGAAACCTCCAGGGGGAGGCCACAGGCATCAACGGCACTGTTTATTCCTTCACACCGCGGCGCGGCTACCTGCTGAACGCCGCCACCGGAACTGTGAAATAGAGCCCATGTTCGCTGGATAATAACTTTAACGCCCATGATGCAAGATACCGTCGAAAACATGTCCTCAAGGCCGCACTCCCTGCGGGTCTGGTTCACAGCTGCACGCCCCCACACTCTCAGCGCCGGGGTGGTGCCGGTTCTGGTGGGGGGTGCCCTGGCCCAGTCCCTGGGGGCGTTTTCCCCCGGGTTGTTCGCTCTTACCCTGGCCGGTTCGGTGCTGGTTCAGGTGGGCGCCAACCTCACCGATGAGTTCGCCGATCATGGCGCCACCGCCTCGGCACACAAGTTTCCCGCCCCCCACAAGGTTATCGCACGGGGCCTGCTCAGCCAGTCCCAGGTCAGGCACGGCGCGCTGGCGGTATTCATGCTGGCCACATTCATCGGGTCGTTCCTGGTGTGGCGCACCGGCTGGGAACTGCTGGCGCTTTGCCTGGCCTCACTGGCGGCCGCGTATTTCTACAGTGCCGGGCCCCGTCCCCTGGGGGATATCGCCCTGGGCGAGCCGCTGGTTTTCGTAATGATGGGCCCGGTGATGGTGGGAGGGACCCTGCTTGTGCAACTGGGGGGCTGGCAGGCCGGACCACTGGCTTCCGCCATGTGGTTTTCGCTGCCGGTGGGGGCGCTGGTGACCGCCATCCTGGTGGGCAACAATCTTCGCGATGAAGACGAAGACCGCAAAAACGGCCGCCGCACCCTGGTCACCGTGCTGGGAGCGGGGCTCATGCTGGGGGGGTATTACTTCCTGCTGGCCCTGGCATTTGCGGTGCCCGCCCTGTCCCTGGTCTGGGGCTGGTCGGGGCCGACGCTGCTGCTGCCCTGGTTGACACTGCCGCTGGCCGTGGGGGCCGGGCGGCTGGTGGGTACCCGGGGCCGGCGCGATGTGCAGCACCGGGGGCTCAAGGCCACCAGCGGCCTGCACGCCGTCTTTGGATTGTTGCTGGCCGCGGGCCTGCTTCTCGATACATAAGCCACCGTTCCAGCCATCAGCCCGGATTGTCCACCGAGAACATGCCCCAAGGGTAGTTTATGAAAAACACCGTGGCCTGTCCTTCGTCCCCCCGGGCGATGTCCAGCCGGATTATCACCCCGGAGAGGCGCATCCTGAAACCGACCCCGCTGGAAGTGCGCATGTTTTCCCACAGCTTGCCGGTGTTATCGTTTACCGTTCCCCGCTCGGTGAATACAGAAAGCTGGAAGCCGGTGCGGATGCCCCGGGCCAGCCAGATATCGAACGGGGTGTGCTCGTCGTTAAGGTTCCAGCGGTATTCAACCCCGTAAAACAGCGTGTGCCCGGCTAAGAACCGCCCGCCGGGATAGGAGCGCAGTCGCTGGGTTCCTCCCAGGCTGGTGGCGGTGCCGTATCTGTTTTCGGCGATGCGCTGATTGATGAATTCCGCCTCCGTGGCCAGACACCCGGGTTGCTCGGCCGGAGGCAGGGCCTCGCAGGGCATTCCAAGGGCTGCCTCCAGTTCGGCGTAGTTGGTGCTGGCCTGCCGTGTTATCTCCGCGTCGGAGCGGAAGAAGTTGAACGACAGTGTGCTCATTTTCCCAAAGGGGATATAGGCGCTGACGTTGAGGTCTTTAACTGCGTATTCGCTCTGCCAGGGGTCTCTTATCTCGGGCATTTTCCGGGCGTATTCCAGGCGGACGCCCTTGCGGGGGTCCAGCCGGTCATCGGTATTGTCCAGGATGCCCCCCACCGTGGTGTACTTGGCGTCGGCCCAGCCTTTGTCCACGTTTTCAAACTGGTTCAGGTCGCTGTCCATGATGCTGAGCACCCGGGCCTTGCCCTTGAGAATCCGCCAATAGGCCTCGAAAAGCCGCTGTTTCAGGGTCAGGGTTATCTGCCCGGTCTGGTACTTGCCCTCGACCTCCGGCAGAATGTAGTTGTCCGGGTCTGAATCCATGCCCCGTTGGAATACCATCGGCATTACATGAAACCCGTAGTCGCCGCCGTCCACCACCACCAGTTCCTTCAGCAGGTGCACATCCAACAGTGCATATCCGTGCACATCCAGATCGCCCTTCAGGTTGAAGCCGGTGAAGTCGGCATCGGTGCCAAACATATTGAGCACCGTGGCCCCCAACCCGGCGGCCTGACCCAGCCCGGGTATTTCCGTGGCGATGGGATAAACGAAATAGCCGAAGTCCTTGCCGAACTGATCCTGCCTGCGTTCGACTATCAGGTCGGCATGGGCCGGCCCGGAAACTGCGCCCAGCAAAACCAGCGCTGTCACTGCTGAGAAAAGGTTTTTCATGAGTCGTTCCTCCAGGCATGATTTACGGCTAATCTCATATCCGGTTCCAAGCCAATCGGTCCGGGCCCGTTCAAAAACAGTCGTTGAGATCATTTATTTGTCGTTGGCAAGAGCCTGCAGCGTTTGCTGGCTCTCCCGACCCCATTTCAAATTGGCCTCCATCTGGTGAATGCCCTGTCTCACAGTCATCAACCAGTAGGGGCAACTGGGCGAATCCTTCAACTGGGTGCTCAGCATTTTCTCAATCCCACGATAAACATCCAGGTAGCCCTTCCATGCCTCCATGGTGTCCTCAAGAAGTTTTTGCAAGGTGCCGGCTGGGGCCTGAGTGCCGAAAAACACCCGTAGCAGCAATTCATTGCGCATGGGTTGGAGTGTGACGGGTGTTTGCATCCAGGCTTCAAAACCATCACGTCCGGCGGCGGTGATGTGAAAACGGGTTCGTTCCGGGCGGGTGGAGCTTTCTTCCTTCGTTCCCTCGATCAAACCCTCATCGGCCAGTTTGCGCAGCATGGGATAAATCTGTCCGTATCCCTCGCTCCAGAAATGGCCGATACTCTCACCGATGAACTGTTTGATTTCATATCCAGTCATGGGCTGCAGGCTCAGAAGCCCCAGCAGCGTGTACCGTGTTTTGTTTTCCCGTGCGGACTTTATTGTTCTTTTTTCTGCCATTTTTCTGCCCCTGCTCCGAAAAACATTCCCGTTGCGCTGGTATTGCTCCGGGATCGCCGTTATATTTTGCCGGCCCGCAAGTTTCAGGTTGTTGTTATGTCTACCATTCTTGCCGATTATGGCTTGCCGGCCCTTGGTGCGCTGTCCATAGGTGTTAAAGCCTTTTCAATGCCGA
>JAOUPZ010000440.1 GCA_029879595.1 Deltaproteobacteria bacterium
CGGGTTCAGGGTGGGCCGCCAGTCACGCTGGTTCGAGACCCTGTGCCAGGTCGCCACCAGCCGGCAGGGCTGCGCCAACGCCGAAGACTCCTCACAGCTGGGCAAAATGCTGGAACGCTTCCACCGCGCCCCGGAAAACTGAGCCGTTCTCCGCGCCGGGCCATCCCGAAACGAAAAAAAAACCGGGGCCAGGGTTGCCCCTGGCCTCCGGTCCGTGTGCTTCCGGTGTGAAGGACGGAATATGCCTTTAGAAACTGCTGCTCATACCGAACATGATGGATGTGTCCGTGGTGGAGGCGCTGACGCCGCCGGAGCTTATCTTGGTGGTTTCCGTGCGGTACTCGCCGCCGACCTTGCCCAGCTTGCCCGCCGGCACGGCATAGCCGGCCACGATGGAGCTTACGGAGGCATTGTCGTCAACCACGCCGTCCAACGAGCTGATGCTGCCGGAATAGTACACCACGGCAATATTGTTCACCTCCAGACCGGCGCTGAGGGCGGTAATGCTCATATCCTCGGTCACATTGGTCACCGGGTCGGGATGCGCAACGGTGGCGGAAACAAAGTCCACCCCGATATCCATGCCGCCGGTCTTCATACCCAGGCCCAGCTTTATCCCCGATGATTCGACCGTGGCATCACCACCGCCGGCACCGCCACCCACGGCCACGCCGCTGGACTTGGCATAGGCACCGTTGACCTGGAAGTCCGGGCTGTCCATCCGGCCATGAAAGAGCATGGTTTCACGCTCCGCATCCGGAACTATTGCGCCCAGATCGCAAGTAATCACGCAGTCGGTAAAAATGGCCAGCCCGACCTGAGTGGACTTGTCCATGGAGTACTCCAGGTTCATCATGCCCAGGCCGTCTTCCTCCGGTTCCGCCAGCCCCAGCGCGATATAGCCGTGGAAATGCGCCTTGTCGCTGAAGGCGTCCAGTGAGGCCACACCCAGGTTGATGGCGCTCAGGGTCACCGAAAGCTCTGGGGAGGCTTTCCAGACCAGTTCATGGGCCAGCATGGTCTGGTCAATGACGAACTGGTACGGCACTGCGGTCAGATCCACGGTGTCCTCGCTCTGGAAGGCCACCTTGGCGGAAAACTCATTGCTCTCGGCAGCCACCACAAGCTCGGCCGAATGGGCCGCTATCATGTGGTTGTAGGTGTCCGTGCCATCATCCAGCGTCAGCCGCCCAAAGGCCACCGTCAGCTCACCGGATACCTCCGCTGCCTGTGTGGGCCCCGCACCAACCGCCATTAAAATGATCCCCCCCAGGATCAGCGTTGCCTTCAACATCTTTTCCAATATCAGGTCTTTCATCCCATCTCCTTAATGATGATATTCAACTTCACGCACAATCAGCCCCTGGGGGCTACTGTCCAAAAATATAAACGAAACCGCTGATTTTAGGTCCCATCTCGAATTTATTCATGCTGAATAATTCAGAACGCACCCTGATCAACAGTTAATGCCGGAGCCGTTGGCTGCTGCTTTCCTGCCTGCCAAAACCAGTTCCCAGCGTGAAAATGTTGCAATAAAATTAATAATTTAATAAAATGAGAAATGTATAGCAGGAAAGGGGCTCTTCAGCCCACAAACGGGACCACAGAAATACACAAAAAGTTACACCAAAGGAACTGACGCTACCTGATGAACAGGTATCAGGCAGAAATAGCTTGGCTGTCTGTCGGGCTGAAAGCGCAGCGCTGCCTGAACATTATGCAATCAGGCAGTCTGGCCCCAACAAGGGAGAACCTACTCATGAAGAAACAAACCCGCACACTGCCGCGGCTGCCGCTGGCGGCGCTGCTGATAATCCTGCTGGCGACCCTGCTGGGTGCCTGCGGCGGAGACGCAGAGAAAAAGGAAGCTGCATCCGCTCCCGTTCTGCCTCCGGTAAACCCGGCCAACTTGGTTAGTTTTACCGATCAGGACTGGACGGCGGGGCAGATCAAGGGGCAGGCGGTTATTCAGCCGGCCGCGGACGAGAGCGACATCACCGAGTACCGGCTCTACTGGGGCCAGGACGCCGCCACCAAGCTGGCTACCGACAGCGCCGTAGTGGATGTGCTGGCGGTGGGGGCGGGGACCAGCTTCGCCGGTTTTGCCAAGAACACTCCGCTGCCCGCCGGAGCCACGCACCTGCTGGTGTTCACCGCCAACAGCGGCGGGGAGATGGAAACCGGGATCGCGGCGCCCATTAGTGATTACATCATCCCGCCCAAGGCCTATGTGGCCAACAGCGGCAACAACACCGTCTCGGTGATTGACACAGCCACGGATACCATAGAAGCGGTAATAAACGTGGGTCTGTTTCCGGTGGGAGTGGCCATGAACTCCGAGGGCACACGGGCCTATGTCACCAACCTTTCAG
>JAOUPZ010000441.1 GCA_029879595.1 Deltaproteobacteria bacterium
TTCGATCACCTGCCTGTCAAGACGGCTGTTATTCTCGATTTTTTCCGGCGGATCAAAGGATATTTCCGCGAAAGTCCTGCCGGCCACCTGCTGGGGCTCCAGTCGGAAAAACTCCGCCATGGCCCGGTTGACCATCAGATACCGGCCGGACACATCCTTGACCCAGAGCCAGTTGGGAATGGTGTCCAGTACCGTTTGCAGGAGCCGCTCCCCGGAGCGGATTTCATGCTCCAGCTTTTTCTGCTGAGTTACATCACGGGCCATGGCCAGCACCCTGTCCACCTTTTGATCCATGGTGGCCTGCCAGTTCAGCCAGTGCTCTTTCCCATCACTGTCCAGGAAGCGGTTCTCGAAGTTGGCTATCGGTTCGCCGCGCAGCAGCGCCTGGAAAGCCTCGCCGCTTCTTTCAAGGTCATCAGGGTGGATGAAGCTCCGGAAAGGCCTGCCGATGGCCTCCCCCTCGGTTACCCCTAGCAGGTTTAAAAATGCCTTATTAATGCGCTTGAAGCGCCCCTGCCTGTCCACAATGCAGTGCATGTCCAGGGCGCTTTCAAAAAAGCTGTCGATCTCCTGCCTGGATTTAACCACCAGAGTCACATCCCTCATCACCTGTACCGAGCCCATGGGACCCATGTGTGCGCCAATGGGAGAAAGGTTGAACTCGAAATGCCTCCCCTCGTCATCCTCCAGCACCAGCGGTTCTCCGCGCTCCCCCTTGCGGATCCTGTCGCAGACCGGACACTCCTCCGGGGTGGCCAGCCCGGCGTGGAACACCTCGTGACAGTGGCGGCCGATAAGCTCTCCGGCACCGGCGCCGGCAATTTTACGGGCCTTGCGGTTGACCTGCCTGATGATGAGGTCGCTGTCTATCAGGGCGATGCTTTCCGGCACCACGTCATAGGTATGGGCCTCCCGGGACAAGGCCCGAAAAGGCTCGGTGAGGGTAGCCCGGGCGATAGCAATGAAAATCATCCAGAAGGACACGAACTTGGTAAGGTGCCCGGTGACGTTGGGCCAGCTGTCCACATTTGAATAAAGTGTGAACAGGAACTCCGAAAGGATGGTAACCAGGATCGACCCCAGCAGCAGCAGAAACACCAGTTCGCTGGTGGAGGGACGTCGGATGTATGTGAGCCCTGCCGCGACAACCAGAAGAAGGATGATGGCGTACTCTGAATATACCTTGAAGGGTGTCAGGCCGGTGTCCAGAAAGGCATCGGGAAACTTCCCGGTGAAGATCAGCCAGTACAGTACGCCGCATGCCAGGCAGAACAGGGCCATCATCAGCCAGGGGACAAGATTGCGCCGTGCAAACAATACCGCGCCGATCAGCACCGATACTTCCATGAACCGTGCTGCCAGCCAGAACTGGGCGTTGATGTTGTTGTCCGGCAGAACAAGTAATTGCAGATCACGCAGGGTGGCCAAGTGTATCAGATCCAGAATACCCACCCACAGGTATCCCGTGCCCAGAAACATCAGGTAGCTGTTTCGTGTGAAGGGAAAGGTGCTCCAGGCAACCGTAAACGCCAGCAGCGAAACCAGCACCGCAGCCAGTTCCACCAGGGTATGAAACACGGTGTATTTAAAGAATGACAGCCAGAAGATTACCGCCAGCAGTATCAGTCCAATGTACAGTGTGTTTGAAAGCCAGTTTTTCCCGGTTCCGAAGATCCGGTCTGCAACATATTCCATGGCTCTGCACCTTCGATGAGATATCTGACGGCTGATACAGAACGGCGTATTTGAACGATTTAAATATGATTGCCATAAACACTGTTCGATCACAATGGACAGGGAAAAAACAACTCGCCCCCAGGCTGCTGTTTCCTGGGCCTCCCCTGGCCCCCGGGTCAGCCGGGAGTTCTGCCGGCCCTTTCCCAACCGGCCCTTTCCCAACCGGAGCAGTTCATGTCAAGCTGTCCATATCAGGCGCCGCCCTGGCCGACAGGCCCAAAGCCCTGACCCGGCGGGAACCCCGGCTGTTCTTCCGGAAGCCCTGAAACACCTAAAGGAGTTGACAGACATGCACATCGATTATCTGGCGCTGATGCTGGTGAACTTCACGGCCGGCCTGGCGCTGCTGGCCTGCTGGATCTACCTGGATGCGGGGCGTCCGGCCGAAAAACGCTGGATACCCGGATTCGCGGTCTGCGGGCTGCTGGCTCTGATACTGGGACTGAACATGGTGTTCAACTGGCCCTTGCCCGGCGTGCAGAACGCCCTGTACGGCGGCATGTCGGTGTTGTTCGGGACCCTGCTCCTCGGTCTGGTGCTGGTGGTCTGGTTCGAATCTGATCTGCTGCCATTGGCCGTCTTTGCGGCCATTGCCGGATTGGCCTCGCTGATTGCGGGCATCCAGGTGATCAG
>JAOUPZ010000442.1 GCA_029879595.1 Deltaproteobacteria bacterium
TGCCGGAGGACGAGAACCCGGACAAACGGCCGGACATGGTGACGTTGCTCACGGTGCACTCGGCCAAGGGGCTGGAGTTTCCCCACGTCTATGTGGTGCATCTGGCCGATGACCTGTTTCCCCACAAGCGCAGCCTCAGCGAGGGGGGCGAGGAAGAGGAGCGCCGGCTGTTTTATGTGGCCGTCACCCGGGCGCAGCACAGCCTGGTGTTTTCCATGGCCAAGGAGCGCAAGCGCTATGGCGAGCTGATCAAGCAGCGGCCCTCCCGGTTTTTGCTGGATCTGGACCCGGAGCTTTTTGAAGGCCCCGCCCCGGGCAGCGCGGCCGGCGAGGCGCGCGCCAAGCGGGAGGTGAAGGCGGCCCAGGCCAAGGAGCGCTTCTTCCAGCAGATGCGGGAGATGCGGGCCAGCGGGGGGGAATAGCCGGCGGCAAGGTCCTGGGCGAAGCGGCTATATCCGCTCCAGTTGCTCGATGACCACGGCCAGGGACACCGTGTCCGGCGCGTCCTTGGCAAAGACCTGCCGGGACATGCTGTCAAAGGCGCTCCAGGCCTTCTGATTCTGCTGATACCAGTGCTCCTCCCACTGCTCGGGTTTGTCTCCCTGCCGGTTTTCCAGAACCTTTGCCAGAATCCCCCGCCGCGCCGCGTACAGACGCCGGTGCAGGTTGTCGCCAAAGCGCTTCTGCCAGGCATCGGGGTGGTGCAGGCCGCGCAGGGCGCGCTCAATGCGGTTGATGTTCAGCCGCCGTTCCAGCGTCTCGATCAGCTGGTGGCCCTGGGGGATGGGCAGGCCGCCCTGGCCGCACAGGTCACAGATGAGGGGATAATCCTGCAGGAAGCCGGTGAGCGCCATCTGGCTGGCCAGGGCCTTGCCGGCGCCGTGGGCGCGCAGGTCCTCCGCCTCGCCGGTCAACATCTTTTTCCGCTCCGGGGTGAGCAATCCGGGCAGGGCCTGGCAATAAGCCTGGAAGCTTTCCCGGTAGGCCGCCTCGTTGGCAAACAGGTCGCTGCCCGCGTCGGACTGCAACAACTGCCAGCGGACAATTTCTGACAGGATGGATTCAAAGCGGAGCAGGTGGCGGTATTGCTCTTCGGCGGGAAGCACGGTGGCCAGGGCATAGATGCCCTCGCGGAACTCCGCGCCGCTGGTGATCCGGTCGGCCACCAGATAGGCTTCGGCCACCCGGGCCCAGTTGCCATCGGCAAAGGAGGACATCTCCGAGACGAAGCACATGCCTGCCTGGTCGATCACCAGATTGGTGAGCACGGTGGCGGTGATCTGGTCGCGCAGGGCGTGCTGCACCTGGGAGAGGTCATAGCGTTTGGTCAGTTCCGCGGGGAAGTAACCGAGGAACAGGCTTTCCATCGCCGGGTGCCCCATCCGGCCGGAATCGCCGAGGGACTTGTACAGGTACATCTTGGAGTAGGCCAGCAGCACGGCCAGGATGGGCCGGGGAATACCGTGGCCGTCTGTCTGGTAGCGTTGCAGGGTCTGCTCGTTGGGGATACCCTCGGTGCGGCGGTCCAGGTTGCCCTCGCGGGCCAGGAAGTTCACCAGGCGGATGAAGGGGTCCACATCGCGCACCGAGCGGATGCGGCCCATGGAGATCATCATCACCTGGCGGAAGTTGGCGCGCAGCACCTTGTCGGTGACCGCTCCGGTGAGGGCCTCCAGCAGCTTGTTGCGTGCCTCGAACCCGGCGATGTCCCCCCGTTCCACCAGGGCGTTCAGGAGGATTTTCAGGTTCACTTCCTGGTCAGACATGTTCACGCCGCCGGCGTTGTCGATGGCGTCGGTGTGCAGGGCGGTTCCCCGCAGATCCAGCTCAATGCGGGCGGCCTGGGTGAGGCCCAGGTTGCCGCCTTCGCCGATGATGCGGGCCCGGCATTCCGAGGCGTTGATACGCACGGCGTCGTTGTTCGGGTCGCCCACCTCGTGGTGGGTTTCGTGGGTGGCCTTGATGTAGGTGCCAATACCGCCATTCCACAGCAGGTCCATCGGCATGGAGAGCAGGGCGCGGATCATTTCCTCACCGCTGAGCACCTCGGCATCCACCCCCAGCATTTCCCGCAGGCGGGGCCCCAGGGGGATTTCCTTGGCGCCGCGGGGGAAGACGCCACCCTCCTTGCTGATCAGCTTGGGGTTGTAGCTCTCCCAGTTGCTGCGGGGCAGGGCAAACAGGCGTTTGCGCTCGGCAAAACTCTTGGCCGGGTCCGGGTCGGGGTCCACAAAGATGTGCCGGTGGTCAAAGGCCCCCACCAGTTTGATGGCCGGGGAGAGCAGCATGCCGTTGCCAAAGACGTCCCCGCTCATATCGCCCACACCGACCACGGTGAACGGGTCTTT
>JAOUPZ010000443.1 GCA_029879595.1 Deltaproteobacteria bacterium
GTGAAGTCTGTTCAGGGAAAGAGGGGGGCCTTTGATCAGGCCGGTAAGGTTGGAACCTAAAGGAGATATCTATACAAGACCGGCAGGCCCCTCTTTTTCTTGCAGGCGGTATGCAGGTTAAAAAAAATTATCCCCTGACTGCTAAAGTTTTTTACGGGGGGGCCGATAAGTGAAGTAGCAACACACTCTTCTCTTTCGGGCAACGGGTCGACAAGGATGCTTGATCGCGGCCACGGACGGCCACCCGCTGCCTACCCCCTCCCCTTCTTGTCATCGCACAGTCTGTATCATCTTTTTTGAATTCGCAAAGCCCCGGAAACCATAGGCCCTCAGTAGGGCGTATAGGATCGTTCCTGTATTTCCACATCGGCCCGCACCACCCTGGAATCGTGTGTGAGACGCACTGCGGCCAGGAACAGGTCGTTGCCCGGACGTCCGTGAAGCATGACCACATCCAGCCGCTTGAACCAGGCTCCCATGATCAGGTCGTAATCCTCGGCCAGTTGCTCGGGATCAACGCCCTTGACCAGCCGGACGGCCAGGGCCCCCGTCAACACGCCCAGGTCCCCGGTGCGTGAGTTTCTGACCACGGGCAGGCTGGGTGTTCCGCTGTCCAGGGTAGTGGCCGTGGCGGCGTCCTGCTCCGCACTTTCGTCATGATAGATGATGAAGGGCCCCCGCATGGCAAGGACTGACCTGGCCCGGGCACCCATCTTTTCCAGTACTTTTTCAGGCGGAGTTCCCGCATCGGGGGTCTTGCCAGCCATTCCCTGTGACACCGCCCGCACCCCGGGCAGCAGCCTGTAGGTCTGTCCGCCGCTGGAAACCTCCCGGCCTTCCTTCACTCCCTCGGGGAGGGGAACCACTGCCGGCAGTGCCGGCCTGGGGGGCGGCTTGCCGGGCTGCTCCGCGGCGGCCTGCCAGTGGGACGGCATGGGAACCAGCAGCGCCAGCAGCAGCGTCAGCAGCATAGTCCGCAGCAGCGTACCCGGTCCGGGAGTGATCCGGGAGCGGATAGCCCGCCGGGAATAAGCTATGCCGGTCGGGGTGTTTCGGGTCTTGTTTTCCATCTTTGTTCTCCAGGCTTGCCTCAGGTTTCCCTGTCAGGGGGTTTTGGTATGTCCAAAAACCCGGATTTCCCAGTAATTGAGTTTGCCGCCATCGGTCTGACTGTCTATGTCCACCAGCTTGATCTTCCATGTTCCCGTGGCGCTTTCGCCGAAAAAGGCGTTGCTGAGAAACACCTTTCCGTACAACCCGGAGGAGAGGAATCCGTTGCCGGCGTTGAATACTATGCTTTTGGTGCCACCGGGTGAGTACACCTCGATGCCCAGGTAGGGCAGAAAGGGGTGGTTGGTGTATACGCTGACCTGCACCGCCTCCACGAATGTTATATCCGGAGCCGCCACCCAGAGATCGTTTTCCACGCCGCCCGCGTCCCCGTCCGGGATGGGCAGGGTCAACCAGCCCGAGGGCACCCAGCCCGTATCCAGCAATTCCCCCAGTGACCCCGGCGTGAAAGCATCAATGGCGTTCAGCGCCGCATCCAGTTGCAGGGCGCCGAAGCCGTACCAGTTGTGGAACCTGAAGCCGGCGGCGTTGGTGATCCAGTCCTGCTCGGCCTCGTACCCGGAGACCCCCTGCCCCCCGGGGAAGCTGATCAGGGTGGGGGTTTCGATGACCACGCCGGGCGGCGAACTTGAGACGGTGTAGATGCCGGGCATGGAGCTGTCAGCGGTGGTGGCCAGGATGTGCTTTATCTCGCGCCAGGAGAGGTCCTTGCCCTGCGCGGCGGCATAAGACAGCATCACCGCCCCGGCCCCGGCAGCCACCGGGCTGGCCGACGAGGTGCCATTGAAGGTGGAGGTATAGTTGCAACTGGCGTTTTCCGGAATGTCGCCCTGTTCAAACGGGTTGGCGTTGTAGGGGCTGTAACCTTTGTCACAGCCGCTCTGGTCGGTGGTTACCATGGCCGGCTTGTAGGCTTCTTCCTTTTCGGCCGAGGGGACCACGGCCTTGTCGTAGCCATATTCGCCTCCCGGTGCGCTTATCCACAGGGATGAGCCGGGTGTGGAGTAGCTGGACCTGAGCCCCTCGGCGTTGAGCGAGCCCACCACTATCATCCAGGGCAATGTGTTCATGGGGTCCATGTTGGAGTTCTGACAGGCCACCCCGAAACTGTTGGCGGCACCGCAGTTGGAGGTGCTGTCGGATTCGCCCGGGTACTGGAAATCATTGAAGCCGTTGCCGGAGGCCTTGAAGTAAAGCGCTCCCAGCCCGCCGCGCAGGGATTTCACGCCATCTTCCAGCTGGTCCTGCTCGTACTTGCTGAGCGGGG
>JAOUPZ010000444.1 GCA_029879595.1 Deltaproteobacteria bacterium
TCCGCGGAGGAGGAGGTGTATTGCAGTTCCATCGCCGATACGGTGGCCCTGGTACTGGAGTCGCACAACCGGCGCAGCATCGAAACCGAGCTCAAGATTACCGAACAGCGCTATCGCAATCTGGTGGAGGGTTCCATCCAGGGCATCATGATCCACAGGACCTTTGTGCCGATATTCGTAAACAAGGCCTGCGCCAGGCTGATGGGCTACGACTCTCCTGAAGAGGCGCTCTCCCACGGTACGTTCAAGGACTATATCCATCCCGATGACTACCGCAGGGGCTGGGAGGAATGGAGCAGGGCCAAAGAACGAAACGAACCGTTCAAGGCCGTGCTTCCCCTCAGGGTGACCACCAGGGATGGCAGGCAGCTGATTCTGGAAACGCTCAACACAGAAGTCATCTGGGACGGTGAACCGGCCATCCAGGCCACCTTCATCGACATCAGCGAAAAGCTGATGCTGGAGGAACAGCTGCGCCAGGCCCAGAAGATGGAGGCCGTGGGCCAACTGGCGGGAGGGGTGGCCCATGACATCAACAACACCCTGCAAGTGATCCGGCTGGCCCTGGACTTTATCCAGGATCAGGAGGATCTTTCCGCCAGCGGCGAGCGCAAGATATCCGGGGCTCAGAAATCAATCGAGGACAGCAGCAGCCTGATCAGGCATCTGCTGGTGTTCGCCCGCCGCCATGAGCTGCGTTCACAGCCCCTGGACATCAACCACTCTTTGCGGTTCCAGGCCGACATGTTCAAGGGGCTGCTGGGGGAGGACATCGGACTTGAGCTGCGCCTTTCTCCGGAGGCGGGCATAGTCATGGCCGATGAAAGCATGCTGGCCCAGACCATGCTGAACCTGGTGGTTAATGCAAGGGACTCCCTGCAGAAGGGAGGAATGATCACCATTTCCACCAGTTCGTTCCAGGCCGATGAAAAGTTCTGCGCCCGCCACGATGGAGTGGAAAAGGGCCTCTATACGGCGCTTTGCGTCAGCGACAACGGACAGGGCATAGACAAGGAGCACCAGGGCCGGATATTTGAGCCTTTTTTCACCACCAAGGAGCCCGGCAAGGGAACAGGCCTGGGACTGGCCATGGTATATGGAATGGTCAAATCACATAACGGGGCCATCGAGGTGGACAGCGAACCGGGCCGGGGGTCATCCTTCACGGTGTTTCTACCGGCGGGAGGAGCGGAGGAACAGCCCGCACAGGCCCCGCTGAATGAACTGCCCCTTGAGCAGAACAGGGGCAATGGGGAAACCATCCTGGTGGCCGAAGACCAGGGGCTGGTGCTGGGCGACATGACCGACCTGCTGCGTGAAAACGGCTACCGGGTAATCCAGGCCAGCAATGGCAACGAGGCCCTCCGGCATATCAGAAACGACGGCAGCTCAATTCATCTGGCCCTGCTGGATTTCTTCCTGCCGGGACCCAGCGGAATGGATGTTCATGCCATCATAAGGGAAACCGCCCCCGGCTTGCCGATGGTGTTTACCACCGGCTACGAGGCCAGCCCGCAGGAGCTGGAATACCTGAGCCGGCACGGCACCCCTCTGCTCAAGAAGCCCTTTTCCACCTCCGCCCTGCTCGGGGCCATCCGCCGGGCTCTGGATTCATTTTGAAAAACCGCTCCCCGACCATACAAGGGCGATGAGCCGGGTTCTTAAAACTCCGGCACGGCCTACCGGCAAGGAGTCATGCTGCTCCCGGCTTGAAGCACCTCCTTGTTGATCTGCGGCCCGGGCCCCTACCAGGGGGTGCGGCGGAAGGGCGAGAAATCCGGCTCGCGCTTTTCCTTCCAGGCTTCTCGTCCCTCGCGTCCCTCCTCGGTGCCGTAGAACAGGTGGGTGGCCCCGTGGGCGATGGCCTGGAGGCCATAGACATGGTCTGTATCCGCATTGAACGAGGCCTTGAGAAAGCGCAGCGCGGTGGGGCTCTTGGTGAGCATCTTGTCGCACCAGCTCCTGGTTTCCGCCTCCAGGTCGGTGTGGGGCACCACCTTGTTGACCAGCCCCATCCGCTCGGCTTCCTGGGCCGAGTAGAACTCGCAGAGGTACCATATCTCCCGGGCCTTCTTTTCCCCCACCATGCGGGCCAGCAGAATGGTGCCGAAGCCGGCATCGAAGCTGCCTACCCGGGGGCCGGTCTGGCCGTATTTGGCGCGATCTGAGGAAATGGTGATATCGCATAAAAGGTGCAGAACATGTCCCCCGCCCACGCACCATCCGTCCACCGCCGCGATCACCGGCTTGGGGACATCGCGGATCATCCGGTGCAGGTTGCGCACCTGCAGGCGCGGGGTTTCGCTGCGCGAGTCCACATACCCCTGATCG
>JAOUPZ010000445.1 GCA_029879595.1 Deltaproteobacteria bacterium
TGTTTCAGACCGGCGAGGCAGCATCCTATGAAACCATGGTGGAAGTGGCGCCCAACAGGGTGCTTTGGTATTCCACCAGAGTAAGTGCGGTAAGAAGCGTTAACGAGAGACAGGCCGGCGGGGAAATAATTGAATCGGTGATTCTCATAACCACCGATATCACCAGCCAGAAACAAAACGAGGAAGCCCGCGAGCGCCTGCACACAAGACTCGTCAAGAGCCAGAAGATGGAGGCCCTGGGAAGGCTTTCCGCCGGCATTGCCCACAAGTTCAACAACACCATGGCCGGCATCTCGGCCCTGGCCGAGAACTGCCAGGTGGAACTCGAGGAGGCCGGGGCGGGCCGGGAGTTCGGCACGGGCGCCTTCGGCATTTTGGAGGGACTGGAAAAGATCCAGCGGCAGATAACCATCTCCAAGGAGACGGTGAGCCAGCTTCTCCTGTTCAGCCAGGGGGCCTCGGACGATACCAAGAAGGAACGCAACCTGGTGGAGGAGCTAAAGGAATCGGCGTCCATGGTGCGGGCGCTCCTGCCGCCCCATATCAAGGTGGCCGAGCACTTCAATGTCGGGCAGGTCAGGCTGAAGGTGAACCACATGCAGATTCAGCAGATGATACTGCTGCTGGCCATGAATGCCCGGGATGCCATTCAGGGGCATGGCACCCTGAACCTGGGACTGGAGTTGATGGACATGGAGAGCATCACCTGTCAGTCCTGCGGCGAGGAGGCCCGGGGCCCCTTCGCAGAAATCTGCGTTTGTGACTCCGGCCTGGGAATGGGCGAGGAGACCCTGGCCAGGATATTCGAGCCTTTCTTTTCCACCAGGGAACCCGGCCAGGGCACCGGCCTGGGCATGTCCATCGTACATGGGATCGTCCATGATCACGGGGGGCATATTACGGTCAAGTCAACTCCGGGCCAGGGCACCACGGTGAAGATATACCTGCCCTGCGAGGCCTCGGGTAAGGCTGAACAGTCCAAAGGGCAAACCATGCCCTGTGGGGTTTCCAGCAGCCACCGGATCATGTTTGTTGATGATGATGAACTGATTACCGAACAGATGGACAAATACCTGACCCACCGGGGTTATCGTGTTACGGCCCTGAGCGATCCGCTGGAGGCCCTGAACATGATGCAGCAGCCGGGAGAAAGGTTTTCGCTGCTCATTACCGATCACTTCATGCCAGAAATGACGGGGATGGAACTGGTGGCAAAGCTGCGGAAGGGAGGCTTAAGGCTCCCCGTGATCATATGCACGGGCAATCCTGTCGATATAACAGATGACTGGCGTGAGGCGGGGATATCCGAGCTTTTCATAAAGCCCTTCCGGTTCAGCAGACTGGTGGAGGTGATCGAGCAGCACCTGGCCGACTCCGAATCCGGCTGCTGCTGAAATGCTTTTGGGGCAGGCCGCGAGGCAGCAGGGCTCCCCACCGTGGTTGCGGAGCCTTTCAGAATTTTTTCAGCACCCGTTCGAACATCGCCAGCGAGCGTTCAATCACATCCCTGGACACCGAAAGTGAGATTCGGAAATGACCGGGCCCGGCAAAACCGCTGCCGGGAACCAGCAGCAGGCCCTCCTCCTGGGCAGCCCTGACAAAGGCCACATCATCCTCCACCGGTGAGCGGGGGAACAGGTAAAACGCCCCCTGAGGCTTCACGCAACTGTATCCCATGTCCAACAGGGCCGGATATAGCAGATCTCTCAGGCCCTGGTAATAATCCGTATCCACCGATGCTCCGTCCAGCAGGGGCAGCACCCTTTGAATCAACGCCGGGGCATTGACAAACCCCAGGATGCGGTTGGCCAGCGTTAGCGCTCCGATGAGCCTCTGTGCCTCCGCGCATTCCGGCGATACGGCCACATATCCCACCCGTTCCCCGGCCAGCCCCAGATCCTTGGAATGGGAGGTCACCACCAGGGTATGCTCATAGAGCCCCGGCAGCCAGGGCACCTGCGCACCGTCAAAAACCAGCCGGCGGTAGGGCTCATCGCTTATCAGGACAATGGGGCGCTGGAAGCGCGCCGAGGCCTCGCGCAGCACCCGGGCCAGGGAGCGCAGTTCATCCAGGGTGTAGACCACTCCCGTGGGGTTGTGGGGGCTGTTGATCAGCACGGCCCGCGTGCGTGGGGTCAGGACCTGCTCCAGGCTGGCCGCATCCAGCCGGAACTCCCCGGTGGTGGCGGCCCGTACCAGCCTTCCGCCGTGATTGGCGGCGTAGAAATCATACTCCACAAAATACGGAGCGGGGGCCACCACTTCGTCTCCGGGGTTGAGCTGGGCCTTGAATACGATATTCAGCCCCCCGGCGGCG
>JAOUPZ010000446.1 GCA_029879595.1 Deltaproteobacteria bacterium
CGTCCTTAAGCTTCACGATGATCTTGTCGGCATCCTCGATCACATGGTTGTTGGTGAGGATATAACCGGCCTTGTCTACGATGGTGCCCGAGCCAAGCCCCCGTTGACGAAACTCGCGGGGCGGCACCGGCAATCGCGGCGCAAAAAACCGGCGGAAAAATTCATCGTCAAAGGGATCTGCCGGGCCGTTTTCCTCCTGTTGTTCACCGCCAACGGTTTTTTCCACACTGATGTGCACCACCGCGGGGCTGACCATTCTGACAATGGCCGCCCTGGCCTTGGAGGCACGCACCAGCACTTCAATGTCTTTTTCCACCTGCGATTGGGCCTGGGCCGCGCCTGAGGAAAACAGACCTGCGCCCAGAACCAGCCCGGCCATAATCAGCACGGTCAGAATCGGGCTTATCCCGTTGGATGGAGCGAAGGGACTCAGCAGTTTCACCCTTTTTAATATTGGAAACTCGAAAAACCTGTATTGCATCGGCTTACTCCTGATGGAAGGAGGTTGAAAAGCTATCATTGTTCTGTCGTGTGCTTTTTTTTGCTTTAAGCAGGGACGGCGAATCATGAACGGGAGGAGAAGCGGGTTTTTTCACCCATCGGATGAAGCCGAATGTTTTCGAATCTCTCGATTCCCGTTGTTATGGTATCTGAAAAGATTAGAACCCGGAAACATCTTTCTAGTTCAAAACGTTCGCCGGTACATAATGCTTTCAGTTTACGATGGCCCGTAACCCGCCGCAACCGATTTCCCCGGCTTTTGAAGCAACCTGCCAATTAAAGTGCCCTTCCAAAGCTGCCGGAGAACAGCGGGCCGCGCAGGGGGCGGCTGTACGAAAATTTTTCGAAGAATGGTGACAAAAGCCCGCAAGAGTGGTTAATTGAGTAATCAAAATAAAGAACCCGCGTTTATCAGCGGGAATCATACGCCGGTTACGCTGAACGGCGCACGGAAGTCGAGGCAGCCAGCCGAAGACGACTTTTTAACCGAACCTGTTTTTCAACAAACATTATTAAGGCGAACGAATTTGATGAAACCGATACCCTTGCTAATCGCCGGCGCTGTTGTTGTGATAGGCCTCTTTTCCAGCATGTTTGTCGTCAACCAGACAGAATCCGCGGTGGAAATCCGGCTGGGAGATCCCACCCGTGTCATCAGTGAGCCGGGGCTTTACTTTAAATTGCCCCTTGTCACCGAAATCCGGTATTTCGATAAGCGCCTGCTCCTGTACGATTCACAAACCGGAACCATCATCACCCGTGATAAAAAAACGATGCTGGTGGATAACTTTGCCCGCTGGCGCGTGGTGGATCCATTGTTGTTTTATCAATCCGTCCGCACCCAGAACGCGGCCATGAGCCGGCTTGATGACATCATTTATTCACAACTGCGGGAAATGCTGGGTAAGTTTGATCTTGAGCAGATTATTTCCGAGCGGAGTGAAATGCTGGCCCTGGTGACCTCCAGCACCCAGAATGAGGTCAAGAGCATGGGGATGGAGGTCTTTGACGTCCGGATTAAGCGGGCCGACCTGCCGGATGAAAACAGCCGGGCAGTTTATGGCCGGATGGAGGCCGAACGACGCAGAATTGCCAAACGTTACCTTTCCGAAGGGGAGGAAGAAGCCCTGAAGCTCCGCTCCCAGGCGGACAGGGAGAAGGCCGAGCTGATTTCACGGGCAGAGCGCGATTCCGCCCGGATAAAAGGTAAGGCCGATGCGGAAGCGGCCAGTATCTATGCCGCCGCCTATAACAAGGATCGGGAGTTTTACCGGTACTGGCGAACGCTGAATGCCTACCGAAAAACCCTCAAAGAAGGCACGACGGTGATTCTTTCGGACAAGGATTCGGAATTCCTGCGCTATTTCAAATAGGCCCCTTTAATAAACCAGCAACCGCCACATATAGCCGATCCCGCTGCGCACCGAGGTAATCATGGCCTCGGGCAGCAGGGTCTGGTGAAAGGCCAACCATTGGCTTCGGGAATCAAACCGGGATTCCACCAGAAAATCCACCCACCGATAGGCCGACAGGAAGTAAACACTCCAGATAAAGGCCTGCACCGCCTGGGGCCTGATGAGCAATGAGAACCGTCCTCCCAGCCGGCTGCCGGCCTTCGCGCCCAGCCTGATTCCCGCATCCAGCAAAAAGGTGGCCAGGAACAGCCACAGCAGGTAGGGGGAAACCCAGCCGATATGCGACCAGCCGCCAAAGCGATGTTCAAGCGGCCAGAAAACCGGCATCTGCATGCCCGGTGTGAACAGGTCGCCAAAAATATGAATGACCCCGCCCAGCCAGAAAAAACCGGTCAG
>JAOUPZ010000108.1 GCA_029879595.1 Deltaproteobacteria bacterium
CGGATTTTCCAGCATGGATGCCAGGGTATCCATGAACCGGGCGGCCGTGGCGCCGTCCACCACGCGGTGATCGGAGGAAAGGGTCAGGTTCATGGTGCTGCCAGCCCTGAGAACCCCCTGCTCGACCACCGGTTCCTCGACCACGCCGGCCACCGCCAGAATGGCCGCCTGGGGCGGGTTGATGATCGCGTTGAACTCGTGCACCCCGAACATCCCCAGGTTGGATACGGTGAACGTGCCCCCCTGGTACTCCTCCGGCGTCAGTTTCTTGTCCCGGGCCTTGGCGGCCAACGCGCGGATCTCCGCTGAAATATCAGCCAGCCCCCGTACGTCCGCGTTGCGCACCACCGGGGTAATCAGCCCCTCGGGCGTGCTCACGGCCACAGCAATATCCACCACGCCGAAACGCCGGATCCTGTCCCCCAGAAACTGGCTGTTCACCTCCGGATGCCGTCCCAGGGCCATGGCGCAGGCCTTCACGATGATGTCGTTGAGGCTGATCTTCAGCCCGGCGGATTCCGCAAAACGCCCGTTCAGCTCCTGCCGGGCCGCCAGCAGCTTTTCGGCGCGGATTTTCCGCCGCAGCTGAAAATGCGGCACACTCTGTTTGGATTCCACCATCCTGGCGGCAATGGCCTTTCGCATCATGGAAAGCGGCAGATCCTCATAGCCGGTGCCGGTAACGCCGGACGGTTTCTCTCCCGTGGGCGGCAGGGCCTGTCCGTTTCCGGAAACCACCGGCTGAACCACACCCGCCGCCAGGGCGGCTTCCACATCCCGGGCGATGATCCGTCCACCGGGCCCGCTACCCTTTAGTCCCTTCAGCTCAAGCCCTCCCTGCCCGGCCAGCTTGCGGGCATAGGGGGATACCCGTATCCGCGTGCCGTTCCGGGTTCCTTGCGGGGCGCTGTCCCTGCCGGCCCCTTCATCCGGCGGCGGGGCCATCGGGGGGAGTTCCGGCGACGGCTGACCGGCTGGTTCCACGCGCATCTCCAGGCCCGTCTCCAGACCCCTTTCCCGGCCCGCCAGAGCCACGGGCTCCAGAACCTGTTCCGTTGCTGGCCCGGATGCTGGCCCGGATGCTGGCCCGGATGCTGACTCGGGTGCCGGCGGCGCGGCCTGCCCCTTGAGCTGGGCCAGCAGTTCGCCGATGTCCTCGTTCTCATCCTCGGTCAGAATGGCAATGGGGGTATCCACCCGGATTTCCTGGCCCGGCTCAACCAGAATCTCCCGCAGAAAGCCCTCGTCAACCATCTCATACTCCATCACCGCCTTGTCGGTCTCGATCTCCGCCAGCACCTGCCCAGACTCCACAAATTCCCCGGCCTTCTTCAACCAGGAGCTGATCACTCCGCTTTCCATGGTTGGACTGAGCTTGGGCATCGTCACCAGATTAGCCATCTGACCTCCTCTGCGGCAGGAAAATAAATGTGCGGGGTATCAGCCCCGGTAGAGTACCGCCCGGGCAGCCTTTACCACCTCCGCCACCGAAGGCAGGCTGGCCTGCTCCAGGTTGCTGGCGTAGGGCGTGGGGTTTTCCGTATGGGTCACCCTGGCAATGGGTGCGTCCAGGTAATCAAAACAGGCGGTATACAGATCGTCCGCAATCTGCGCTCCCACCCCGGCAAACCGGTGTCCTTCCTCCACGATCACCGCCCGGTGGGTCTTGCGGACCGAGCGGGCCAGGGTTTCCACGTCCAGCGGCTTGATGGTGCGGGGGTCTATCAGTTCCACGCTTATCCCCTCCCGGCTGAACTCCTCCAGGGCCATGCGCAGAACATGGTTCATTCTGCTATGGGCGATGATGGTCACATCGCTGCCCTCGCTGCGAATGACAGCCTGGCCCAGGGGCAGCAGGAGTTCGCCTGCGGGCACCGGTCCGGAAACCCCGTAGAGCAGTTCGTTTTCGATGAACACCACCGGATTGTCATCACGGATGGAGGTTTTGAGCAGGCCCTTGGCATCGGCGGGCGTGGAGGGCATGACGACCTTCAGCCCCGGAAAGTGGGCGAACAGGCCCTCCAGGCTGTGTGAATGCTGGGCGGCCACCTGGGCTGCCGGGCCGCCGGCCCCGCGCATCACCATGGGCACATTGAACTGCCCCCCGGACATGTATAGGGTCTTGGCGGCGTTGGATATGATCTGATCGAAGGCCACCAGGGAAAAATTGAAGCTCATGAACTCCACGATGGGCCTCAGCCCGGTCATGGCCGCGCCCACCCCCAGGCCCGTGAAGGCGTTTTCCGAGATGGGGGCATCCACCACCCGCCGGGAGCCAAACCGTTCCAGCATGCCCTGGCTCACCTTGTAGGCCCCGTTGTAGCTGCCCACCTCCTCACCGATTAAAAACACATTCTCATCGCGCTCCATCTCCTCCACCATGGCCTGGTTCAGGGCCTCGCGCATGGTCATCTCGACCATTGCGCCGACGGCGGAGGGCCGGGAGCCGGTTTCCTCCGGCCTGGGGGCGTGATTTGTTTCCATGGGCAGTTCCTCACTCAGTCGTGATCAGTGGCACCGGCGTTCATGCATAAACATAGCGGCCCAGTCCGGCAGGGTCCGGCAGGGGGCTCTCATCGGCAAAGCGGACAGCCGCCAGCACCTCATCGCGGACCTTCTTTTCCAGTTCGCGGGCCTCCTGCTCGTTCAGCCAGCCCATTTCCTCCAGCAGGCCCCTGACCTGCCGAAGCGGGTCCAGCCGCTGGTAGCTCTCCACTTCCTCGCGGGCCCGGTAGGTTGCCGGATCGGATATGGAATGCCCCCGGAAGCGGTAAGTGCGGGCCTCCACCAGGAGCGGGCGGGGGTTCTGGCGCCTGGATGCCACCGCCTCCTTCATCAGGGCGTGGCAGTCCAGCAGGTTCATGCCATCCACCTGCACGCCCTCCATATTGTAGCCCCGGGCCTTCAGGGTGAGATCCTGCACCGAGGAGGAGCGTTCCACCGAGGTTCCCATGCCATAGCGGTTGTTCTCAATTATGAATATGGCCGGCAGTTCCCACAGGGAGGCGATATTGGCCGCCTCGTGGAATGCTCCCTGCTGCAGGGCGCCGTCACCGAAAAATATCAGGCTCACCTGACCCTCTGCCCGGTAGCGGGCCGTGAAGGCCGCTCCCAGACCAATGGGAATCTGCCCCCCCACTATGCCGTGCCCCCCCAGGAAGTTCTTTTCCTTGGAGAAAAAGTGCATGGAGCCCCCACGTCCCCGGGAGATGCCGGTTTCCTTGCCAAACAGTTCCGCCATCAGCGGACCCGGCTCCAGACCCAGCGCCAGCGCCACCCCGTGATCCCGGTATGATGTCACCACATAGTCCCGGGGGCCGATTGCCCCCAGCATGCCCACACCCAGGGCCTCCTGCCCCATATACAGGTGCAGGAACCCACCGATCTTCTTCTGCTGGTATGCCTGCTCGCTGCGCTGCTCGAAATTGCGGATCATGTACATCAGCCGGTAGCGTTCCAGCAGCCCTTCCCGGCCCAGTTCCTCCAGGGTCTCGCGCTGTTTTTCCGTAAGGGCTCCCGGGATGGTTCGGCCCTCACCCCGCCCGTTATCGGCCCGGAAACCTTCTTCCTTTTGAGTGAATGCCGGTTCAGCCATCTTCAACTCCCAGATTGTGCCTGCATAACCCCGGCATCATTAACCACCCGCCGGGGATTCTGTCCGTTCCTTGGGTCCGCCGACAACCGGGATGGGTGCGGCCCGCCTCAAAAAAGAACAATTATTATTATCTCTTAAACGCCCTGAATCCGGAAAGAGATACACGGATTTTCCCTGCCCTGTCCGGAACCAGCACGCCGCCGTTAAACCGTCACAATATCATGTGACTGTTTTGCCAATAAATTCAGTATATTCGCTGTTGCGAAGTCTGAATTTCGTGTTAATATTTAAAACGAACCGATACAGTCCAGGGGTTCCGCGTAACATAAGGGCTGCAATTAAGGACGCAAGCCGGATAGACTGTAAGCCCTGAAGGAACCCAGGGAAGGCAACCAGCTTCAAGAAAACCGGAAAAACAACATGAACCACAGCAATGTCAAGCGGGAGCGCCTGACTCCCGAGGAAATTAACAGGTACAGCCGTCACCTGACCCTGCCCGAAGTGGGAGTGGAGGGTCAGGAACGGCTCAAGGCGGCCCGGATACTGTGCATCGGGGCCGGGGGACTGGGCTCGCCCATCGGCATATACCTGGCGGCCGCCGGGGTGGGGGTGATCGGCGTTATCGATGATGACTCGGTTGACATCACCAACCTGAACCGCCAGATCGCCCATTCATCCGGCGATGCCGGACGCCGCAAGGTGGATTCCATCAAGGAGCGGATGCTGGCCATCAACCCCCTGATCAAGGTTGAAACCTACGATACGCGCCTGACCGCGGAAAACGCGCTGGACATCTTCAGCCGCTACGACATGGTGATAGACGGCTCGGATAACTTCTCCACCCGCTATCTGGTAAACGACGCGGCCTACTTCGCGGGAATACCGCTGGTCTACGGCTCCATCTTCCGCTTTGAAGGCCAGATGTCCGTATTCCATCCCCACGTTCACGGGCCCTGCTACCGCTGCCTGTACTCCAACCCCCCGCCGGCCAGCCTGGTGCCGAGTTGAGCGGAAGCCGGCGTCCTGGGCGTGCTCCCGGGAACGGTAGGGCTGGTGATGGCCACCGAGGCCATCAAGATGGTGCTGGGCAAGGGCGAGGTGCTTATCGGCAGGCTGATGCTCTACGACTCGCTTCGCATGAGCTTCAAGAACGTCCGGCTGCGCAAGGACCCCAACTGCGAGCTGTGCGGGGACAATCCTAGCGTGCATGAGCTGATCGACTATCAGGCGTTCTGCTCGGTGCCCATGCCGGGTGACCGCCAGGATTATCTGGGATTCGATGAACAGGAGGTTTCCATCACGGCACAGGAGCTGAAGCAGCTGCTGCAATCGGAAGGCCGGATCACCCTGCTGGATGTGCGCGAGCCCCACGAATGGCAGATCGCTCGCATCGACAAGGCCCGGCTCACCCCCCTGAGCCAGTTTGATGAGTACATTCCCGAGTTCAACCCGGAAGAGGAAATCTATCTGTACTGCTACAAGGGTATGCGTTCCCTCACCGCGTTGAAAAAGCTCTATGACAAGGGATTCCGCAAGCTGCACTCCCTTTCCGGGGGCATTGACCGCTGGGCCGAGGAGGTTGATCCGGACATGCCCCGGTACTAAGGTCTGCGGGAGGCTCTCATGGCACGGGATTCAGGCCGTCCAGGTGAAGGTTGGCCCTGCTCTCAGGATGGATAATCCATCAGGGGAAAACGGGACTCCAGCTTCCGCACGGCCTGCTCATCCCGCTCATCCCATGGAGCGTCCTGGAAACTCACCCCCATGATCTCCGCCCAGGCGGCCACCAGTCTGTTCTGAAGCTCATCCAGCCCCAGCCCGGGCATGATTCCCTGGTTGTGCAGATCCGTCATCTGGGCGGAGATATCCCCGGCGCTGGCCCCCAGAAACAGCCGCGCCAGCAGTTCCTCCTGGGGTGCCAGGGGAATGGAGCCGTGCTGGAGCACCCCGGCCGTCTGCAGCCGCTGGGCGCTTCCTACTATTTTCTTTCCGTCCAGGAGAATCTCAAAGGCCGAGGGAGTGGAAAAACATATGGGCGATGCCTGATCGGCCCGCTCTCGCGTAGTGTACTCCTTTACCTGGGGCGATTTTCCCAGACCGGTGAAAAACCGGACAAACACCCGGGACACCTCGCGGTATATATCCATCACTCCGCCCTTGAAAGGAGGCCGCAGCGGAGCGCAAAGCGAGTAGGTAAGATCGCTGCCGTGCAGCACCGCCCGCCCGCCGGTTTCCCGGCGCACCATGTCAATGCCTTCCCGCCGGCAGGCGGCCAGATCAATCTCCCGCTCCACCTTCTGGGTTCTTCCCACCGACATGGTCATCCTGGACCACCGGTACAGCCGCAGGGCCGGGCACCCCAGGGCAACAGCCCTTTCCAGGCAATAGGCATCCTTGGCCATGTTGTAGGGCCCCAGGGCGGGTCCATCCAGGTACAGCATCCAGGTTGAAGGCAGTTCGGCGGGCATTGTTCTCCTGGAGAAGATGCGGAAATATCCCGTCATATGACGGTGTGTGTTGTTCCTGAACCATGGACCGGAAGTACTTGCCCTCTGGACGGAGCTGGCTCAGCCTGTTCGCCTGCATTGTACCGTCATCCGGCCTTCCCTTTCCAGATAGTAGCCGCAGTTCAGCTTGGGGCCCTTATTGAAAAAACACTGGATTACCCACTTGTTTAATGCTAGTAAATAGTAATGGTGTGTCAAATGTTGGGAATAAATGGGCGGTTTGACCCATAAGGGCCGGAACTGCGGTTGTCAACACACGCCGTCATGGGATAGTGTATTGGGAGAAGAAGGCCTGACCGCCCGTTTGAATCCGGTTCATAAAAAGTTGATAATAAACGGTCACGCCTGGAAATGACAAAGCTTGCACAGCAGTATGCGGCTGGGAACTGGTGAGTATTTATTACGCATCCTTTGGAACGTGATAAATACCGGGTATTTGAAAACCCTGACTGTAGAGAACACAGGCCGTATAAAATACAGGCCGTATAAAATACTGGTCGTATAAAATACAGTGATAGTACCTGGTCGTGATATTCCAGGTTGTACGAGCTTTGTAAAAAGTACATAATTTAATGGCATCGTAACCGCAGGTTGCGGTTTTTTTTTTAAGGCATCCAAGTTGATGCCGCCGGAATCCACCGGGTATGGTGGCAAAGACGCCGGAACTGGAAGAAACGGGGATGACGACCCATTAAAAAAAGTTCATGGCCGGGACAATTCAGAACCCGGCGCAGTACCTGTTAGTTGGCTTGAAAATCGCCCTGTAAAGGAGTGTCATGAAAAGCAAATTGATTTTTTTGGCTGGAATTATCAGCTTGATATTTATCGCGGCAGGATGCGCCCAGCAGGCGGCAACCACCGAGGAACCCCCTCCGGTAGTGGAAGCCGAGGCACCGCCGCCCGAGGTGGAAACACAGCCCGAGCCGCCGCCGCCGCCAACCTTTGAGGTTGTATACTTTGATTTCGATAAATCGGAAATCAAACCCGAATTCGAAACCACCATACAGGCCAATGCGGAGAAACTCGTCGCCAACGCCGAGGTCAAGGTGGTAATCGAAGGCCACTGCGACGAGCGCGGAACCAATGAATACAACCTCGCCCTGGGAGAGCGCCGGGCACAGGCCATCCGCAACGCCCTGGTGGCGGCCGGAGCATCGCCCGACCAGCTTTCCACCATCAGCTTTGGTGAAGAGCGCCCTGCGGTTGAAGGTGCTGATGAGGCTGCTTGGTCCAAGAACCGGCGCGCAGAAGTTGTAATCAGCGAATAGCCTCCGAAGCTATAAAAAAAAGCATGACTGATGCGGTGCCGCCCCTGGCAGGCACCGCGTCTGGCCAGCGAGGCAGCCAACCCCCCATTCCGCCAACCATCTGGTTGAGCGGGCCGTGGAAAATACTTCCCAAGTGATGAAAGAAATCCGAACATTCCGGCCACTGCCTTCTGAACGCCAAACGAGCCGGGAGGGTGAACAGGCCCCGTTGCGGATTTACATTTCCCAGGAGGACCAACCGTGTGGTCGATGATCTTCACCGGCAACTGGCTGGCCTTCGGCATTTTGCTCCTTTTGTTGTTCATGAGCATCTTTTCCTGGGCCATCATATTCTTCAAATGGCTTGAACTGAGGCAGGTCAGGGCCGAGAACAGTCATTTCTACGATGTGTATGTCCGCGACCAACCCCTGTCCAGCATTTATACCCTTTCCCAGAAGATGCGCGGGGCCCCGCTGGCCCGCATGTTCGAGGTGAGCTATCAGGAAATCGCGGCCTTCCGGGGACAGATGGAGAAATCAGGCCCACCGGATGATGCCCGCGAACGCCTGATGCTGAACCTTTCCCGGACCCTGGAGCGGGTATTCAATCAGCAAAACATGCGCCTGGAAGGCCGCCTTTCTGTACTGGCGATCATATCCAGCAGCGCCCCCTATATCGGCCTGTTCGGCACAGTGCTGGGAATCATTGATGCCTTCGCGAAAATCGGGATGACGGGGGTAACCAGTCTGGCCGTGGTGGCGCCGGGAATCTCCGAGGCCCTGATTGCCACAGCCATGGGACTGGTAGCCGCCATCCCGGCCCTGATGGCCTACAACCTGTTTCGCAACCGCATCCGCGAAGCCAACACCCTGATGAAGAACTTCGCACTGGATGTGACCAACCGCCTGGAACGGCTGCTTTAAAAGGGTTGTGACCATGAAATCATCTTTCGGCTCAGGCTGGACAACATCGGAAGAAGTATCGGACATCAATATCGTCCCCCTGGTGGATGTCCTGCTGGTGCTGCTGGTCATATTCATGATCACCGCACCCATCATCGCCCATACCCTGGATGTAAAGCTCCCTTCCGCGTCTCTTTCTCCGGGGACCCGCACCAACCAAACCCTGGTAGTCTCCGTGGACCGCAATGGCCAGCTGGCGGTCAACGAAAAACTGATGGGCCACATCCGCAGCGAAAGCGCCATGACGCGCTTTGAAAAGGAAATCAACGGCTGGAAGGCCATGTACCCGGGCTCTCCGGCCTTTCTCAGGGCCGATCACCGCATCCGCTATGGCACGGTGATCATGGTCATGGCCAGATTGCGGAAAATGGGGGTGGTCAACGTGGGCCTGATGATTGAACGGGAGGGAGGTTGACTCGGGAAGATTATTTTTTCCAGCGCATCCTGGCCGGATCCTTTGTAACGCACCTGCTGTTTTTCGGCATCCTGGCCCTGCTTCCCACGGGAGAACCGGGCACAGACATCACTGTTTATACCGTGCAACTGCTGGAAGTGCCCGCCAGACCGGAGGCGCTGGACCTGGAGGAACAGGAGAGCGACGCCCCCCGGATGAGCCTTATGCCGCCCAGCCTTAACCCCGAGGCCAACGGCGCAGCCGACCTGGAGGCGCCGGAGCTTCCTCCCGCTGCCGACGAGGCAACGGTGGCCCCACCGACAGCCGAACAGCCGCCCCCGGCCGCTCCGGAAAAACCCGCCGACGCCCCCCCACCCCGGCTTGAAGG
>JAOUPZ010000447.1 GCA_029879595.1 Deltaproteobacteria bacterium
AAAAGCGTTCCCAGCGCAGAAAAGCCCAGCACACCCCCCAGCAGAACCACGGACATGGGCCCCAGGATTCCGCCAAGGCCCACCTGGAAGAACAGGGCGAACAGCGGCATCAGCAAAACCAGGATCAGCACCAGAAACAGGGCGTTGCTGAGCATCTTGCCCAGGTAGAGCACTCCCCGGCTTACCGGCGTGAGCAGCAGACCGTCCATGCAGCCGTGTTCCTTTTCCTGGGTGAAGGAGCGGGAAAGTCCCAGCACTCCGGCCAGCAGCACGGTAACCCAGAGCAACCCAGCGGCGCTTTCGCTGAGCGTGCTGGTGCGCGCGTTTTCCAAAATGGCGATTCTCACCGCGCCGGGTGCCGGCCCGGAGGGCAGCTTGTTCAGGGCATCCAGCAGGGCCTCGCGCCCGGTGAACATCCGGCCCGACAGGTTTTCCAGGTCCTGGCGGATTTCTCCCGGGACTTCCCGCAATGCCTGCACCGCCATCACCCGGGGCGAAAGCCGGTAGCGCGGCTCGGAATCCTCGCCCAGGGCGAAACGGAACACCATCAGCGTCAAAAGCGAAAAGAAGAACATGGCGATGATATTCTCCTTGCGCCGCAGGTCAATCATCAGGTCCTTCCACAGCAGAACCCAGATCTGTCTCAATGCCGTCATGCCTTCTCTCTGGAAGCGTCCGGTGGTGTCCTGCCTTTTTAAATGCAGGAGGTGAACTTAAAATCCTATCCCAAAACGTCCGGCTTGCGCCAGAGCGGTGATTGCGGCAAGCAGGGTCTGACGGGCAGGCCGTTTTGCCGCAGCAGGTGGTTCAGGTTATCAGCTAATTTTATGCATATAAACCGGTGGGAAAATATTCCCGCCCTTCCAGGGGCAGCCGGTGTTTTATCAGAAGCCCTGGTCGGACCAGGGGTAGTCGAAGAACAGCAGCTGGCTGACGCCCTCCTCCCCGTGGGCCGCCTCATAGCGGAACACCAGGCCGGAGCCGGTCACCATTCTGATCCCCAGGCCCTTGGAACTGCGCCAGTCCTTTCCCAGGTCGGCCCGGGTTTCCGCCAGGGTCGCCCGTTCGTAAAAGAAGGCCAGCTGAATGCTGGTGCGGATATCCCGTACCAGAAACAGGTCGAAGGGGGTGTTCTCATCGGTGAGGTTCCAGCGGAATTCCGTACCGTAAAAGCGGGTGAGGGCTCCCTTGAACCGCCCGAAGGGAAATGCCCGCAGGTGGCTCACCCCGCCCAGGCTGCTGGCGGTGCCGTATTTGTTGGCGGCAATTGTTTCCTCGATCTGCTTGTTGATTACGGACTCACAGTAGGGCGGGTCGGGGGTGAGGTTGCAGTTCACATCGCCGAACATGCGCTGGCGCAGCTCCACCGGGTCGGTAAGCCCCTCCCGGGTGACGATGGCCTGGGACTCATAGGCGTTGAACACCCAGGTGGACTGAAGGCCCATGGGAATATAGACGGTAAAGTTGCGGTCTATGGTGTGCTGCTCGGGGGAGAGGCCGTCGGAGTTATCATCGCCGAGATCCTGGCTGTGGTTCTGGCTCAGGCGCAAACCCTTGCGGGGGTCGTACCAGTTGTCGGTCAGGTCCAGCACGCCCGCCGTCATCTGAATGCCCACCTCGGCCCGGGACGAGGAGTCCGGCGTCACTATCAGGTTGCCGTCCTTGTCGTAGATGCCCTTCAGGCGCGAGGCCGACTTGAGGTAGGCCGTGGAAAAATTTATGCGGCGCTCCCAGAAGGTGAGGGTGAGCCGCCCCATCTTGCCGTATCCATCACCCACCACGAAGGTAACGGTATCGTCGGGATCGGAATCGAACCCCCGGCCCTGGTATGCCTGCACGGTGGCCTTGCGGATGACCCCGCCCCCCAGGTCCGCGACCAGGTGCTCATCAACCAGGTGCATATCCAGCAGCCCCAGCCCGTGGCCTTCCAGGTCGCCGGAGATGCTGCTCAGGGCCAGGTCTGTATGGCTGCCCCGGATGTTGTTCCATACCAGGCCCAGAATAAGGGCCGAACCCAGCCCGGGGGCGTGAATGGGGGCCGGCACTATATAGTAGCCCTCCTCGGTGGAGAACTGCTCCTTGCGCCGCTCCGGGACGATTCCCCGGGCGGGCAGCGCGATCAACAGGAGCATCAGCACCGCCCACGCCTTTTTCATGTATTCTCCCTTGAACCAGAAAAACTCGTTCCCGCCATGTATCAATCCTTGATCAATCCATGATCAATCCTGTATCAAAAATGTGGCCCCTTCCCAAAGGGATGCACTGGTTATGTATAGCCAGCCGCTCATGCCGACCGTTGCCGGAGCTT